>JAOZSY010000032.1 GCA_029939445.1 Bacteroidales bacterium | reverse complement strand
TAGAGCGCATGATTCATAATCATGAGGTCGGCAGTTCAATCCTGCCTCTCGGTACAAAGCTACTCCAAACGGAGTAGCTTTTTTTCATTTTAGCAACAGTCAAATGAAATACTACACTTACATATGATTCAGTAAATCACGTAATCGATATTACATCGGCTCCACAGGGGATATGCACAAAGACTTATCAGACATAATCAGGGAGCTACAAAATCTACTAAAAGTGGAAGACCTTGGATTATTGTTTATCATGAAGAATTTAATAATAAAACGGATTCTATAAAAAAAGAGGTTCAGATTAAAAAAATGAAATCTAGAGTTTATATTGAGAATTTTAATATTTGAGGTAGCTCTTTGGTTAGAGCGTCCCGATTGAAAATCGGGAAGATCGGCAACCGATAGCTATCGGTATCAATCCCGCCTCTCGGTACCAATGATAGCAAGCCTTTACGAAGATAATTCGTAAAGGCTTTTTTCATATTTGCATACGATTTGCATACAAAAGCCACCGATAATTATCAGTGGCTTTTGTTTTATAAATGTATTTAATATTTTAACTTTAGATTTTAACAATAGTGAATACCTCCGTACTACTTTTATCTGTAATAACACTTACAAAGTAAACGCCAGGTTTTCCTTCAAATGAAATTTGTAATTGTGCATCTGGATTTTTATATTCCTTAGACTGTACAATTTGACCTAGGCTGTTTCTAATTTCAATATTTACATTTGAATAATTACCTGCTAAATCTATAGTAAAATTATCCATAACTGGATTTGGATATAAATTCATTTTACTTTTTGCTAAGTACTTTGTTATACTTACTGGTGTACCAGCAACAAAACCATTAGAAATTGCGTCAGCGATACTTGTACTTGACCCATTGTCAATAGAGCCATCAGGTTTCATTAACATGCCAACTATATGAACCTTTGAAGCATCCCAAGAAGGATCAAGGATAAATGTAAAATTTAATGTATGTGCGTCTCCGATAGCCACACTAGTAGGGAAGCTATTATCATAACCTTCAAATCCTGGGCTTATAGCTCTAGCTACATGGTTGTATACCATTTGCGAAGCGGGAACACTACCTGGAAGGTTTGCCCAATTAGTACCGTCAGGCATAATTAAATCACCACTTCCACCACCGCTATACGAATTGGACTGGTTATACCCAGAAGAGGTGCCTGTAACACTGTCTTCAACTATTACACAAGCTAATTTCCAGTTGTTATTGGCGATAGCTTTAAAATCTGCAGTAATAGAAATATCAAGTTGGTTTCCTGTAATTTGAGCGCCATTTATTAAGAATGCTGTTGGAGGAGTGGCTAATGCGTCATTCACATAGCTCCAAATAGTAGAAGGGTTGACATCATTACCTCTGTTTACCAAAGCACTAGGATAGCCAGATATTAGACCTCCTATACCTGCATTATAAGTGGAATCTGTCATTGGATCGCCATTATGAACAGCAATACCTTGAGCAAAACCATGATAATCTTTTGCTAAAAATTCTAAAGCAACAGCGCCACGTGGACACCAACCACACCAAGTTCCTGTGGCTTCTTCTACAATTACCATTTTACCTGCAGCGGGTATTATTGGTGCAAAAGTGTATGTTTTACTATCATCTGTATTATCATCATCACCAGTAGTTCCATTTACAGCATTTATGGTAGCAGTAAGAATAGTTGCACTAACATCAATAGGTATTGGAGTGTTCATTATAACTTCTTCTATAGCCAAAGATGCAAGAGTTAGACCCGTTACACTTTTTTGATATTGAATGCCATTATAGTCAAACTCAATGTCAAATGCTGTAATGGTGGTAGTGCCTAAATTACGAACTTTTACAACTGGAAATTGGCTTCCTCCAACTATCTCTGGTCCATCAAAAGATACAGATACAACACCAGCATTTTTTGCAGGGAGAGTATAAGGGGTATGGGTATAAGAAACATCATCAATCCAAAATTCTGCCTGATCATTTCCTCCTAAATCAGAACTACACAATGGGAAGTAATCTATAGATGCAATTTTATTAACATAATTTTGCCATGTACTTTTCAAAATATTATCAATGTATAGTTCCCAAGTATTAGTATTTAGATTGATTTTTAACTTAAATTCAAACCAAGTTGCAACAGGGTATTTTGCGTTAAGATGAAGGGTTTTTGAATCATCAATATAGATAGTGCTGTCATTAATAAAGTAACAATTTAATGCCCAGGTAGTACCAATTGTAGATTCTGCCTGAAAATTAAAATATGCTCCTTTATTATTTGGGATATAGATGTTTTGAATAAATTCGAAGTTTCCTGTATTATATGCCCCTCCAAAATCAAGAACAGCATCTTGAGGACCACCACTTGAGGAAGTTGACATAAAGTAAATGGAATTGTTTGGGCTTGCTGCTTGATTGCTGTCAACTTTAGCGTCCTCGCTACCGCCGGTTGTTCCACTCCACGTGCTCCAAGCATTATCACTAACGCCAATGTAGTCGCCATGTGTAAGTGTGTCAAAATTTTGTGAGTATTGTGCAAATGTAAGAGCACTACTAAATACTACAAATAAAAGAATAAAGATTTTTTTCATGAAAAGGTTTTTAGATTAATAAATTAGTGTTCGTTAAATATTATCGTGTTAATCAACGAAAGTAGTGATAATTTTTAAAAGACAAACAACAAACAACAAATAGATCAAGTCTTCCTCTTCTTTTTCTTAGCAGCAGGAAATAGTATATTATTCAAGATAAGTCTATATCCTGGCGAATTTGGGCGCAGGCTAAGGTCAGTTTTAGGGTCACCAACAAGGTGTCTATAATCCTCAGGATCGTGGCCACCATAGAATGTCCATGTGCCTTTTCCTTGCTCTCCATGTATATATTTTGCCTCTCCAAGGGCTTTATTCTGCCCCAAAACTAATGTGCTAGATTTTAAATATTTTTTCTCGAAAGCAGTAGTTTGTCCATAAAAACTTTTAATTACTTGGCTATGATTCTGACAGAGCATTGTAGGCACTGGATCCCATTTGGCAGAGAAATCAAATAAAGTGAAAAAATCATTATTCTCTTTTACTGTGCGCATTCTTTGTGTTGCCTTTATATCTATCGAAGATATTTCGTATTCGTAAGGGTTTTTACTAATTGTAAAATCCTTAAAAGCAAAACTTTTGTTATAATCTAATAGCTGTTGAGCATTAGGGTTCATTGGGTCACCGTCGAATGGTGTAGAACAAATATCAACACCTTCGGCAGCCAATGCAACATCATAGCTATCGGGAGCAGAGCACATAGCAAAAAGAAAGCCTCCTCCAATTACAAAATCTCTAATCTTTTTTGCAACAGCAAGCTTTAGCTGAGAAGTTTTACTATAACCAAATCTATTGGCAGTTTCTAATGATACTCTTACTTGCTCTTGATACCAAGCTTGGGTTTTATATCTAGCCCAAAATTTACCATACTGCCCAGTAAAATCCTCATGGTGGAGGTGTAGCCAATCGTAAAGTAGCAACTTTCCGTTGAGTACTTCCTCGTCGTAAATAATATCATAAGGAATTTCAGCATAAGTCAGCACCATTGTTACGGCATCGTCCCATGGTTGTTGATTTGGAGGAGAATAAACTGCTATTTTAGGGGCTTTTTGAAGTTTTACAACATCCATATTTATAGTTGGATCAGCAATTTCTGATATAATAGTAGTGCTTTGTCCGTTGCTAATTATTTGGTAGCTTACTCCTCTAATTTTGCAGGTATTCTCAATATCGGCATCATAGGGCATCATAAAACTACCACCTCTATAATTTAAAAGCCAATCTACGGCTATAGTTTTTTCAAGAGCTTTATATGCAATCCCATAGGCCTTAAGGTGATTCTTTTGTCCTTGCTCATCCATAGGAATCAGTATGTATGATGCTGTCCCCGATATGGTTATGAATAAATAAAATGCAATGGATAAAAGCCTTAATGCTCGAAACATGTTAAGTGTATTATTTTTTATTTTTAGAAAACATTTGTGTCGTCACCATGATTCCCAAATTCAGTATCGTCATTCATTTTTGAACCAATAATAGTAGGAGGCGCGTCAAAATTATTATTAGGCATCATTCCATCATCAAAATCATCGCCAAAGGATTCGGTAAGATTTACAAATTTTGCATAATTATGTTCAAATTTCATTGGAATATCTTCCAGTGCACCATTTCTATGTTTGGCAACAATAAGCTCAGTATATCCTGGAGGATAAGGCTCATTATTTTCATTAACTTCAATCTTATAATACTCTGGGCGATAAAGGAAGCAAACCATATCTGCATCTTGCTCAATAGCTCCTGATTCACGAAGGTCAGAAAGCATTGGACGCTTTGTTCCACCACGAGTTTCCACATTTCTACTAAGCTGAGATAATGCTATTACTGGAAGTTCGAGCTCCTTAGCAAGAGCTTTTAGTGAGCGTGAAATAAGTGAAATCTCTTGTTCACGATTACCACTGCCATCACCACCAGCAGTCATTAGCTGTAGGTAATCAATAATTACCATTTGTATATTGTGTTGCGATTTCAGTCTTCTACTTTTTGCTCTAAGTTCAAAAATTGATAGGGCAGGGGTGTCGTCAATATAAAGTTTGGCTTTTGATAAGCCACTAATTCTTTCTGATAGTTGCGCCCACTCATTAGTATCAAGAGAACCTTTCCTAAGTTTATCACCACTTATTTGTGTTTCTGAAGAAATAAGTCGTGTTACTAGTTGTACCGCAGCCATTTCCAGCGAGAAAACTGCAACTGCTCTACCATAATCTACTGCAATATTCCTTGCAAGACTAAGCACAAAGGCGGTTTTACCCATACCTGGTCTAGCTGCCAAAACTATTAAGTCAGAAGGTTGCCATCCCGAAGTAAGATTATCCAATTTATGAAACCCACTAGGAATTCCACTAATATCTCCTTCTTGTTTTGCAGCGTCTTCAATTTTATTAATAGCTAGTTTTATCACATCTTCCATATTGGAAGCCGAACGGCGAAGGTTGTTCTCTGCAATGGTGAAAAGGTTTGTTTCGGCTTTGTCCAATAGGTCTAGAACATCAGTAGTTTCTTCAAAAGCAGCTTTTATTATCTCCGATGAAATACGGATTAGTTCCCTTTGGATATATTTTTGCTGAATAATTCTAGCATGAAATTCTACATTTGCTGCAGAGGATACTTTATCGGTAAGCTTCATAATATAGAAGCTGCCACCAACAATATCAAGATTGCCTTGGCTACTTAATTCCTTATTTACAGTAAGAATATCTATTGGCTCCGATTTGGAGAATAAACTTTTAATTGCTTCAAAAAGGTGAAGATGTGCTTGCTTATAGAACATATCAGGCTGTAGAATATCTATAACCTTGTTTATGGCATATTGCTCAAGCATCATAGCTCCTAGAACGGCCTCCTCAAGGTCTAATGCCTGTGGTGGTATTTTTCCGTATTCTAAGCCAGCATTAGTTTGATTATAAGAACCTTGTCTGTTTTTTTTGTAATTGCTTACTTTATTGAAATTCGTATTATTATCCATGGGACAAATTTAGAAAAATATATTGCTAAAATTATAATTTAGAAAGCCTACTTTTTAACAAAAGCCAAAATTGTTTCTTGCCTGCCTGTAAGTTTGTTATTTCGATATATTTTGAAAAAGTTGTTATTAAGTCCTTTTTCATTTAATCATTCAGTCTGATGAATGCCTAATTCGCCCTCCTTATTAAAACTCCGAAGTAAAGTGAAAGCTAATCTCAGGAAACTTGCTTTGTGCCATTTCTAAGGAGTAAGGAGAGTCTGCCAAAAACACATCTCTTCCTTCTTTATCAAAAGCCATCTGCTGATATTTTCTTTCAATAAATTCGGCAAGTTTCTCTTTATCATTACTAGTAACCCATACGGTTTTATAAAGTCGAATACCTTCGTATCGGCAAGTGGCATTATATTCATGTAGTAGGCGATACTGAATAACCTCAAACTGCAGAGCACCAACGGTACCAATTATTTTTCGAGTACTAGCTCTGCCAGTAAATAGCTGTGCAACACCTTCGTCCATTAGTTGCTCTATGCCTTTGGCTAACTGCTTAGATTTCATTGGGTCAGCATTTTCTATATACTTAAATAGCTCAGGAGAGAAGCTAGGTATTCCTTTAAAATTAAGTTTTTCGCCAGAAGTTAGAGTATCGCCAATTTTGAAATTACCAGTATCATGAAGTCCAACAATATCGCCAGGGTAAGCTTCATCAATTATGGATTTTTTAGAAGCCATAAATGCAGTTGGGCTCGAAAATTTTATATTCTTATTATTTCTTACGTGTAAGTAATTCGTATTTCTTTCAAATTTGCCAGAGCAGACTTTCAAAAAGGCTATTCTATCGCGGTGGTTTGGATCCATATTAGCATGTATTTTGAATACAAATCCAGTAAACTTTTCCTCTTCAGCATCAATAATTCTTTCTTCAGTTGCCACAGGAAGTGGCGAAGGGGCAATCTCAATAAAGCAATCAAGAAGTTCTTTTACTCCAAAATTGCTCAATGCACTACCAAAAAATACTGGGGCGACAGTAGCTTTACGATATTCCTCGGTATTAAATTTAGAGTAAACACCTTCTATAAGCTCTATATCGTCGCGCAGTTGTATTGCATCTTCTCCAATATATTCTTCTAATTCAGGGTCGTTAATATCGGTAAATTCTACAGAATTGCTCTCCTTAAGTTTCTCATGAGCATTAAAAAGAACAAGTTTTTCTTCGTAAATATTATAAACTCCCTTAAATTCGGGACCATCATTTATTGGCCAACTCAATGGGCGAACCTTAATTTCAAGTTGAGCCTCTACTTCATCTAATAAATCAAATGGATCTTGCGAAGGGCGGTCCATTTTATTAATAAAGACTATTACAGGAGTTTTTCGCATTCGGCAAACCTGCATAAGTTTTTTTGTTTGTGGCTCCACTCCCTTAGCTCCATCAATAAGAATAATTACAGAATCTACAGCAGTAAGAGTACGGAAAGTATCTTCCGCAAAATCTTGGTGACCAGGAGTATCAAGAATATTGATTTTATGGTCTTTATAATCAAATCCCATTACCGAAGTGGCAACAGAAATACCTCTCTGACGTTCAATTTCCATCCAGTCAGAAGTAGCACCTTTTTTTATCTTATTGCTTTTTACAGCACCAGCCTCATTTATTGCTCCACCAAATAATAATAGTTTTTCTGTTAATGTTGTTTTACCAGCATCAGGGTGTGATACAATACCAAATGTTCGTCTGCGGTTTATCTCTTTTGAATATTTTGCCATTTTTGTAAAATTGCGTTTTTATTGCCAGGTTGAATGCGATGCTGGCCAATAAGTTTGTTATTGTTCTTTTTCGTAAAAGGAAAGTGCAAAAGTACTCTTTTACTTCACTAATAATTAAGTGATTTTAATAAAAAATGATAATAAGAATTCTTAGGAAAGATGACTTGGTAATATGTAAAATCTATACCCCAGCCTGAGTTTTTAGAAGTATATTATTAAGAAGGTCGCGAGCCCTAAAAAGCTTGGCTTTAACTGTACCTAATGGCAAATTTAGTTCGCTAGAGATTTCTTCGTAGGAGTATTCTTTAAAATAACGCAATTCTATTAAAACTCTATAGTGTGGTTTTAATCGTGTGACTAAAGTGCGCATTATTGTTATTTTCTGACTTTTTATAAGTTCTTCCTCAGGGTCTAGAGTATCTGCAGGAATCTGATTTGCCATAGATGTTCCTTCTTCACCCTGGTAATCTTTGTCCAAAGAGTAGGTGTATTGCTTTTTGCGTCGCATAAAATCGATACAATTATTAGTAGCTATTTTGAAAAGCCATGTACTAAAAGCATAATTTGGAGCATATTGGTCAAGTTTTTTAAATGCTTTGCCAAACGCCTCTATTGTTAAATCCTCAGCATCGCTACTATTACTAGTCATCTTTAGTAGCATATAATAAATAGAATCCCTATAATTTGATAATAACTCGGCATAGGCATTTCTGTCATTTTTATCTAAAGCAGCGCGTATTAGATGGTAATCGCGTCTTGCTTTGTCAGTAAAATTAGGATTTATTTCCATTTGCGCTGTTTTATTAGCAAATTCGATAGGTTTAATATCGGCATAAGTGTTATAATAATAATTTCTAGTAAAGGTAAAAGTAATAATAATTTACGTTCATTTGTTATTATCATGAATTTTTTGAAAATAATAAGCATCAAAGCAGTTCTTATAGCTAATAATGATAGTGCAATTATATTAATAGGACTTAATATTAAGGTGGTTATTCCAAGAATATAAAAGAGTATTGTACTTAGTTCTAGTGTTCCTAATAGCAAAAGGTGAACATTCCTATAATTAGTCCCTGTGGACAGATGCCTTCTTTTTTGGTTAATCCAATTGCTGAAATTATTTTCTGGAATACTAATAGTTTTGGATTTTTCATTAAGAATTATCTCACAATTTCTTCTTGTTGCAGCTTTGTTTACAAAAAGATCGTCGTCGCCTGAGGCTATTTTGTAATGCGACATAAAGCCTTTTTGTTTGTAGAATAATTCTTTTCGGTATGATAAATTGCGACCAACTCCCATATATGGAATCCTCCATTTAGCAAACGAAAGGTATGCTATTGCAACTCTTATGGTATCGTAGCGAATAATTTTATTTAGAAATCCACTTTCTGTTTTGTAGGCTCCGTATGATAATACAATTTCTGTGTCTTCTTTATATGCCAAAACCATTTCCGAAATCCAATTCTCGCTATCAGGGCTGCAGTCGGCATCGGTAAATAATAATAAATCGTTTTTTGCCGATTTTATTCCCATGGAGAGTGGGAATTTCTTGCCCTGAAAGAAATTAATATCTTGCTTTATCTCTACGTACTTCAGTTGTGAAAATTCTTGTTGTAGTTCTTTAATTAGGAAATTGGTGTCATCGGTAGATGAGTGATTTACTAATACAACTTCAAAATTAGGGTAGTTTTGATTAAGAATTTTCGGTAAGAAACGTTTTAGATTTAGATATTCGTTACGAGCGACAATTACAACGCTTACAGCCTCTTCATTAGTGTAGACATTAGCCTCTGTCTCCTTATTAAAGAAAACTAACCTTCCAAATACTACTAAATAAAATAGTATTTGAATGCCACTAATTATGTAAAAACTATTTGAAATATAGCTTGTTATTATCTCGTTCATGCTAATAAATAAATTTCAAAAATATCTAATTTGAATTATTGTAAAATTATTTAAATATAGCTCTTGTTTAATATTTATTATTTTTGATTTTACTAACATAGTTTTGTTTGAAAAAATGGTAGTGAACTAATGCTTTTTTCTAGTGAAAAATGTGTTATTTTCGCAGCTATTAAATTTAAATATATTATTGATGAATAAAATAATATTCAAGATATTTCTATTGGCCTTTATAGTTGTAGCTTTTGCTACTTCCTGTAAAAATGATGTTGATATAAATGATGAATACAAAGAGATAAGTGTTGTTTATGGCTTGCTTGATATGTCAGAAACACAGCATTTTGTGAAGCTAACAAAAGCATTTCAAACGCAGGGTAACGTATATATTGCCGCTAAAGAAATTGATAACTCACAATATAATCCTAGTGATATTGTGATGTTTATAGAAGTGTATAATGATAATGGCACTTTTATTAAGGATATAAATCTTGATACAGTAATGATTACGAATAAGGATACGGGAGATTTTTATGCGCCAGATCAAATTGTATATGCTACGGCAAAAGGAGAGAAATTATCGCCAAATTATGAATATCACTTGAAAGTAAAGAATTTAGTAACAGGAAATATTGTAGAGGCAAATACAAGACTTGTTAAGGATTTTAGTATTGTAAAACCCATCTCCTTAATTAAGTCTATTGATTTTAGTAGTTCATATCCTAAAACTGTAGAATGGCATTCTGCGGAGAATGGGAAGTTATACCAGCTTACTGTACGCTATTTTTATACAGATGTATTATCTGATGGAACAATGATTCCACATTCGGTTGATTGGGTGATGCCTAGCATAAAATCTGATAAAACTGATGGAACAGAGAAGTTACATGTGCAATATAATGGATACGCCTTTTATGATATGCTTGTTGCAAATCTAGAATTGCCAGAAGCTGGTATGAAAAGATATTCTGATAGTGTTCAGTATGTAATTACTGTTGCCCATGAGGATTTCTCAATTTACTTGGACGTGAACGAACCTTCTACATCTATAGTGCAAGAGCGCCCTGCTTTTTCTAATATTAGTAACGGAATAGGATTATTTTCTAGTAGATTTAATAATTATCGACCATTTATAGGATTAACTCAAAAATCATTGGATTCTCTATATAATGGAAGCAAAACTTATATGCTAGGCTTTGAGGATAGACCTCTAAATCCATAAATAGATATACTGCTTATGTTATTTTCTTGGGAAATCAACACTTGATAAATCAGAACTGAATATCAAGAAAAAAGTGCATCCAAAGCATATTACATTATTTTTGTAGCTTGAAAATATATTAAAAATTAAATAATGGATCAAATATCCTCAGTTTTATTAAAACGTTGTGTTGCCGAATTTTCAAAATTACCGGGAATAGGTAAGAAAACTGCATTACGATTGTCAATACATTTGCTTAAGCAAAAGCCTGAATATGCTATTTCACTTGGAAACTCTATAATAGACCTGCGTGAGAATATTAATTTCTGCAAAAAATGTCATAATATTTCTGAAAGTGATGTTTGTGAGATTTGTAATGGAATAAAGAGAGTTCATACGCAGATATGTGTTGTCGAAAATATACAAGATGTATTATCGGTTGAGAATACAATGCAGTATAATGGGACTTACCATATTCTTAATGGTGTAATTTCTCCAATGGATGGTGTGTCTCCTGCTGATTTGAATATTGAAAGCTTGATACAACGAGTTGAGATTGATAATATTGATGAAATTATTCTTGCCTTGCCAACAACAATTGAGGGCGATACTACTAATTTCTATTTATACAAAAAGCTATCAAATTTGGTAAAGTCAATTACATCTATTGCAAGGGGTGTTTCGGTTGGGGATGAGCTTGAGTATATTGATGAATTAACATTAGGCCGATCAATTATTAATAGAATCCCTTACTCAGGTAAATAGTGTTTTAGCTAGTAAGTTAGAACTTAATTATGCTTTTTTTTTGCTTATAAAAGACTGACTAAATTGTGTAAAACAGTATAAAAAGCGAAAAATATCATCTTTATAGCTCGTTATCAATAAGATACGATTATAATTTAAATTTGTATTTATACTGATATTCGTCATTATTTATGTTGAAAAATTATATATTTTTACAATTCGAAATACGAAAAAGATATATATGACAATTTTATCACATATAAGTCATTGCGAGGATGGTAATGATACGAATAACTGCTTCAAGGTGCTGACTGATGAAGAGAAAATGCTTCTCGAAAACAATCGTACTGAGATTCAGTTTACCAAAGGCGAAACTATAGTTAAGCAAGGTACAAAAGCAACAGATATTCTTTATTTAAAGGAAGGCTTAGTTAAAATTGGAGTTAATAGTGGAGACAACAATCTTATATTGTGTGTTAAAACAAAAAATCACTTTATTGGTACTGAGAATATTTATGGTTACGATTATCACCCATATACAGTAACTGCTCTAGAGGATTCTACAATTTGTTTTATTGATATAAGTGCAATTCGTCAATTGCTGAAGCAGAATCATACTTTTAATGCAGAGATGTATAAAGTAATTACTAATAATTCGTTAATTACATACGATAGATTCTTTTCCTTGACTCAGAAGCAACTTCATGGAAGATTTGCTGATATTTTGCTTTGCCTAAGCAAGAATGTATTTAGGGCACAGAAATTTGACCTACCGTTGAGTAGAAAAGATTTAGCAGCTCTTACGGGTATGGCTCCAGAAAGTGTTATTAGAATTATTAAGGATTTTAAAACTGATAAAATAATTGCTACAAAAGGAAAGAGGATAGAAATTCTTAACCAACCACTACTTGAAAAAATTAGTACTGTAGGATAAAGAATTTATTTTTATATAAAAGAAAAGAGAGCATTTCGTTAGAAATGCTCTCTTTTTTTGTGCCTCTTTTTCAAGATTTTATTTTAAAGGTTTTGGTCTATCCTTAGGTTTAGCAATTGAGTCGCGCATGCTAGTATCAGCCTGGATATTTTTGAATTTATAATAATCCATAATTCCCATATTTCCTGATCGGAAAGACTCGGCCATTGCCATTGGTATTTGAGCTTCAGCTTCAATTACTTTTGCTCGGGCTTCTTGTGCTTTTGCTTTCATCTCCTGCTCCAATGCAACAGCCATAGCTCTACGCTCCTCGGCTTTAGCCTGAGCAATATTTTTATCAGCTTCTGCTTGATCCATTTGAAGAGCAGCACCTATATTTTTCCCTATATCTATATCGGCTATATCAATTGATAAAATTTGAAAAGCCGTTCCTGCATCAAGTCCTTTTTCTAATACTAATTTAGAAATTACATCAGGATTTTCAAGTACTTTTTTATGGTTTACAGAAGAACCAATAGAACTAACAACACCCTCACCAATACGAGCTAGTACAGTATCTTCACCAGCACCACCAACAAGTTGTTCGATATTAGCTCTTACAGTTACTCTTGCTTTAGCAATTAACTGAATACCATCCTTTGCAACAGCAGTTACTGGAGGAGTGTTTATTACTTTAGGATTTACCGACATTTGTACAGCCTCTAATACATCTCTTCCTGCTAAGTCAATAGCTGTAGCAGTATTGAAAGTGAGGTTCATATTTGCTTTGTCGGCAGATATTAGTGCGTTAACTACTAGTTTAATATTTCCTCCTGCCAAAAAGTGTGCTTCCAGTTCATCTCGAGTAATATCTATTCCAGCTTTTTTGGAAGTAATCATTGCAAGTACAATAGCTCCCGGTGGAACTTTTCTGAATCGCATAATTATTAGTTGAAGTAGGCTTACCTGAACTCCTGATACAGCCGCCTGAAACCATAGGTTAACAGGGATTATATAAAATAAGAGTAAAAGTGCAATAATGCCAATTACAAAAAATATTGCTAAGCCTGTTAAAGACTGGGCGAGTATTAATAAAATCATATTCATATTATTTGTTTAATGGTTTAACTATTATTTCATTTCTATTGATGTTTATTATTTCAATTTCGGTCTTGGGGTCAATAAATCCTACATCGGATTTAGCTTCAAGGGTTTTATTTGCAATTCTAACTGTGCCAAGTGGAGTAAGGCGAGAAATAGTAATGCCCGTTTCACCAACTGATACTATAGTTCTAAAATCATCCTTTACCGAAGAGTTAATATTGGTTTTGAGCTCAACTCTTTTCCATGCTTTCTGTTTAATAATTGTGAAAAGTGAAGCTGTGAGCACAAGAAATATTATTGTTGTATTAATATGTGCTTCAGTAGTATAACCTTCGGAATAAGGTAGATAAATTGCATAAATAAGTAATGCTCCACCTAATATGCCTAGTATACCACCAGGAACAAATAGCACCTCAGCAAGAATAAATGCTAATGCAATTACAACTATCCCAATAATAAGAATCCAAAACATAATTTAAAGCTATTTATTAATCCACTAAAATATAAAATATTCTGATATATATGAATGGTATTTTTTGTAATTTTACTTCATTAATAAAATCGATATCAGATGGTAAATAAATATGGACAAATTGCTAGATATGCAAAGCTAAGATATGCAAGTATATTAATGCTTATTGTAATAGCCATAGGCACAAGCGGTTTTATTATCTTAGAGGATTTAGACTTTATTAATGCACTATACTTAAGTATTATTACCATTTCTACGGTTGGTTATAGCGACGTAATGATTACTACTATTGAAGGAAAGGTATTTACAATAGTGCTTATAATGATTGGATGGACAGGTTTTGCTTATGCAATATCTGTTATTACATCGCATTTTGTAGAAGGAGGTATGAGCAATATTATTAATAACTATCGACACAAAAATATTATGAAGAATATGAAAGATCATACAATATTAGTGGGCTTTGGCCGTAATGGATCGCAAGCAGCTGAAGAGCTTCTAAAAACAAAGGAACGATTTGTTGTTGTTGAAAAAGCTCATGAGTTAATACTTAATAATTTAGATAAAAAAGTTGAATTTATAGAAGGTGATGCAACTGAAGATGAGATTTTGAAGGAAGCAGGAATCTCTAAAGCAAAATCTATTATTCTAACTCTACCACTGGATGCTGATAATCTATTTGTTACCATTACAGCAAGGTCTTTAAATCCTAGTATTCAGATAATAACTCGTGCAACTAGCGATTCGGCAGAAAAGAAACTTCTTATTGCGGGGGCTGATGAGGTTGTGATGCCTGAGTATGTTGGAGGGTCGCATATGGCTGCCATGGTTAGCTCTGTTGATGTGGTGCGCTTTCTTGATCAGATATCGCTTAGTGGAGAGGCTGATACTAACCTTGTGGAAATTGAATGTGGTGCTTTGCCAAAAGATTTGCTTAATCATACAATATTTGAACTTGGAGTTAGAACCAATAGTGGAGCAAATATTATTGGCTTTAAAACTGCAAATGGAGTAATTATTACAAACCCTACTCCTGATACTATGATAGAAGCTGGCTCAAAATTATTTGTTTTAGGAAATCCTGAACAGATTTATCAGATGAAAAAAATGCTTAAGCTTGAATAGATAGTTTTATTTAATTAGATGTAATCCAATACTGCATTGTAAGCATTTAATATAACTACAATAGTTATTCTTTAATTCTATTAATGCTTGGCTCTGAGCGGCATCCATTGCTTTTAACCCACTTTGCCCATATCTTTTTATTATTGAATTATTTTCAGGACTAGTTTGCTGAAGAAAGTTTAATGCTCTATTCTTTAATTCATTATCGCCATTATGATTTGCATATACAAATAGAAATGGAATAATTGTATTAATAAGTATTAAATCAAAAGAACTTTTGCCAAAAGATTTCTTTGTTTTCTTTGCTTCTTTCCCCAATACATAATGTGTATTCCAATATTCTGAAGTTTCTATTTCAAATAACTTCTGAAGTTCGGGCAGCTTCTCTATAGAAATTATTTTGGAAAATAGATGTGATGATTTATGAATAAGGCCTGCAAACTGTGCAATTCTTATACTAGGAAAATTCACAGGTCGCATTCTCATAAATTTCCATTGATATGAATATACAGATTGTAGATTATGCTTGTTTTTCAGAAATTTGTACTCCTTCAGCAGCGTTTTACAATAGTTGTCGTTAATATTTGGATTAATAAGCGAGGCTTGCCCAAAAAGAATTGCTTCTAGCTGAAAAAGATTGTCCTTATACTTGGCAAGTGTATTCAAAGCTGTGCTTTGTGCAAGTTGCTCAAAAGGATCAGAGTTTATATTAAACCCAAAATTACGAGCTAATGCTATATAGAAGGTCTCTTCCCAATTGTTCTGATTCTTTATTAGCTGTTGTTCTATAAGTTCAGTTTTATGCTCTAATCGCTCAATAAGTAGTCTCTCTAACCATGCATTGCTAATAAAACTATCTACCGATTTTAATTGTTTGGCACAAGGAATCCACTCTCTTGAAGATAGCAAATTCTTATATTTCGCATATAGGCTTAGCTTAAATTTACCCTTAAGTTCCAGCACTTCTAATTTATTGCCTCCCTTGGTAGTGATTTCCATATCGTGGTTATAAACCACATGTAGTATTACCGAATCGTATGCCGAATCTTCGTTATGTTTATGCTTAATCCAATCGGAGGAGTTTATATGCATTTCTACATTTCCATTCCATTGTGTATCGCCAATAATGAGTTTTGCCTCCGAAAAATCAGGGCCGGAATTTGTATTTAGAATCCCAGTTTTTAATACCTTAATATTAGAACCATCTACCGTTGTGAGAAAGCCATCATAATTTTTGTATTGCCAAATATAATAGAGGAAGTTTTCGGTCATTACTGTT
>JAOZSY010000451.1 GCA_029939445.1 Bacteroidales bacterium | reverse complement strand
AAAAAGATAATAGGATATCGTAAAGCAATGACGCTTGATAAACAACCTGAGAGCATGCTAGTTGTTGGATCGGGAGCTATTGGTAGCGAGTTTGCGCATTTTTATCATAGTATAGGCACACAAGTTACTCTGGTAGAGTATATGCCAAATATTATTCCAGTAGAGGATGTTGATGCTTCGAAAAGCCTTGCTAGATCATTCAAAAAATCTAAAATGAAAATTATGACTTCGGCATCTGTTACTGAGGTTGATACTTCTGGAGATAAATGCATAGTGAGTGTAGAAACTAAAAAAGGAATTCAGAAAATAGAAGTTGATATTGTACTTTCTGCCGTTGGAGTAGAAACTAATCTTGAAGGATTGGGGCTTGACACACTGAATGTTGAACATGTAAAAGGCAAAGTGATTGTTGATGATTATTATAAAACTAATATAGAAGGACTTTATGCCATTGGCGATATTGTTCATGGTCCGGCATTGGCGCACGTAGCTTCAAGAGAAGGAATTATTTGCGTTGAAAAAATTGCAGGACATAATGTAGAGGCTATGGATTATGGAAATATTCCTAGTTGCACATATACGTCGCCAGAGGTTGCTAGCGTTGGGTTAACTGAGGAGCAAGCATTAGAAAAAGGATATGAGCTTAAGATTGGAAAGTTCCCTTTTAAAGCAAGTGGAAAAGCTACTGCTGGTGGAAATACCGATGGTTTGGTAAAAGTTATTTTTGATGCTAAAACAGATGAGTGGTTGGGCTGCAGTATGGTTGGTGATAATGTTACTGAAATGATTTCGGAGGTTGTAGTTGCTAGGCGAATGAAAGTAAAAGCCCACGATATTATTAATACTGTACATCCGCACCCCACAATGAGTGAGGCTGTAATGGAAGCTGTAGCTCATGCTTATGGTGAAGCTATTCATATTATTTAGAAAAAAATATCTAATAGAATAATTATGTCAAAAATATTAATGTTTTCTAATAGGCTAATTATAGGCGGTCCGAGTGTCCATCTATTAAGTTTGGTGGAGCATTTTTGTAATGATCATGAAATACTGCTATTATATGGTGCTCCGCTGGAAGATGAATTGTCAATGGAACAGGAATTCAGAAAATTTGATATTCAGATGTATCAGATTGCTAATATGAAGCGAAGTTTGAATCCTATTCCTGATATATTTAGCACTGCAGAGATAAAGAAACTGCTAAAAGAATTTTCTCCAGATATTATTCATACTCATACTTATAAGCCGGGTATTATTGGAAGGTATTTAGCAAAACGGCATAATGTAAAGCGCATAATTCATACCTATCATGGGCTTATTTTTGATTCCTATTTTTCGAGTGCCTTATCCAAAGTATTGGTACATATAGATACATATTTAGCTAAATCTACCGATGTTATTATCGCTTTATCAGAAATTCAGAAACAACAGATACTAGATAAAATAGGTAATAGT
>JAOZSY010000450.1 GCA_029939445.1 Bacteroidales bacterium | reverse complement strand
TGTGCCCTAACCATCTTATGTGTCTATTGTGGTTAAACGATTACACAATTAAACGAATCAGCAAATAATCAACAACCAACAACCCTGCATCGCCGGATTTCCTCCCGACAGGGGATGGCAGGTAGGCAGCTAATGTGCCCTTATGTTCCTTATGTGTCTTATGTGTTTCATTTTAAGAAGTATTCTATATAGTTTATTTATACAATATACCCTCTATAGGTAGTATTTGCTAGAAGTCTTTCAATAATTGGCAAGAGCTATAAAAAATCACTAAAATCTTTCCCATTTTTATCAACAATTTATTATATATTCGCTCTTTGAAAATAGAGGCCTTTTAGGCACTTAGTATATCTATAGAAATTACTTAATAACAATTAGTTATAGTTTATGGAACGAAAAGGAACAGGAAAAGTTTCACAGGTAATTGGACCTGTAATTGACGTTTATTTTGAGAATGATGCAGATCTTCCAAATATTTACGATGCTTTAGAAGTGAGAAATGCTGCAGGACATAAAATTGTTCTTGAAGTACAGCAAGATATCGGAGAAAATACTGTAAGAGCAGTTGCAATGGATTCTAGCGATGGTGTAAGCCGTGGTATGGATGTAATTACAACTGGCGAAAAGATTTCTATGCCGGTAGGTGATCATATCAATGGACGTGTATTTAACGTTGTTGGTGATCCTATTGACGGAATTGGTGAAGTTAGCCGTGAGAATACTTACCCTATTCACCGCGATCCTCCAAAATACGAAGATTTGAGTACTTCTAACGAAGTTTTATATACTGGTATCAAGGTAATTGACCTTATTGAGCCTTATTCTAAAGGTGGTAAGATTGGTTTATTTGGTGGTGCTGGTGTTGGTAAAACTGTAATTATTCAGGAGCTTATCAATAATATTGCACTTAACTACTCTGGTCAATCTGTATTTGCTGGTGTTGGAGAGCGTACTCGTGAGGGTAACGACCTTATCCGTGAGATGCTTGAAGCTGGTATTATTAATTATGGCGACGAGTTTATGAAGAGCATGGAAGAAGGTGGTTGGGATTTATCAAAAATTGATAAAGAAGCGCTTAAAGATTCTCAATTGACATTAACATTTGGACAGATGAACGAACCTCCTGGGGCTCGTGCTCGTGTTGCTTTGAGTGGTCTTACTCTTGCTGAGTATTACCGCGATGGTGATGAGAAATCTGGTGGACGTGATATCCTTTTCTTTATCGATAATATTTTCCGTTTTACTCAGGCAGGTTCTGAGGTTTCGGCTCTTTTAGGTCGTATGCCTTCTGCTGTAGGTTACCAGCCAACTTTGGCTTCGGAAATGGGTGTAATGCAAGAGCGTATTACCTCTACTAAGCGTGGTTCTATTACTTCTGTTCAGGCGGTATATGTTCCTGCGGATGACCTTACTGACCCTGCTCCAGCTACTACTTTTGCTCACCTTGATGCTACTA
>JAOZSY010000449.1 GCA_029939445.1 Bacteroidales bacterium | reverse complement strand
ACACCCAACAATAATCCCAGTAGAGTCCCACTAAATGTTACCATAAAACCTTCTATAACAAATATTTTAGATATTAAAGATTTTTCAGCACCCATAAATGTTAGAGTCTTTATATCCTTTTGTTTATCAATGATTAAAACGCTCAAAGCACCCACAAGGTTAAATGTGGCAATAAAAAGTATAAAAGAAAGGATTAGGAAACTACTCCATTTTTCACTTTTCATGATATTATACATAACCTCATTTTGTTGCTTTTTATTCTTTACAGAATAGTTTTCTCCCAAGATATTTTGAATTTCATTTTGAACAAAATCTATACTCACTGCATTATTAATATCAATATAATAACTAGTAGCGCCATTGGTCAAGTTCATTAGTTCTTGTGCAAATTTCAAAGAAGTAATTATTATGGAGTTATCCAACTCTGGTGCAATGGTAACAACTCCAGAAGGGAAGACATTCTTAATTTCAATAGCATCAAGTGGATTTATAGAAATCCCCTGCCCCGACTTTGGAAAATAGCAGGTAATAGGATTATCAAAATCGTTAATGTGAATTTGAAGGTGATGAGCGAGCCCATTTCCCAATACACAGAAATTAATTCTTCCATCACTTAATACAAATAAGCCGTCTATAATTTTTTGTTCTATGGCTGTGGTGGCAATATAATTTTCCTCCACCCCTCTAATTAATGCAATAATCTCTCTTGGCGAATTCTCTTCTAAAGCAGGAGTGTATTTTACTAACAGATTATCCTCCAAAATTGCCGTAATATCATTTACGCCCTCTATTCGCTTAATCTTATCTACCGGAAACTCTTCAGTACTAATATACTTACTGTACTTATTATCAACTATAAAATCGGCAGAAGCACTCGAATCTAACTCGCCAACTAAAGTTTCTAGACCATTAAAAACAGACATAATAACAATCAATGCCATGGTTCCAATAGCCACTAAAGCAATGGAAATAGAAGTGATGATATTAATGGCATTATGTGATTTTTTTGCCAATAAATATCGTTTTGCTATAAAAAGTGAGAGATTCAATTTTATGTATTTCTATTTATAAAAATTAAAAATAAGTTTAATACCAATTGGACCTAAAATACTCGATTAATAAATTGAAATCTATTCTTTCAAGGCTAAATTCTTTTATACTAGCTCGTGCTATGCTTGTAGAAATATCATAGAGAAAGAATTTTTAACATAGAAAAAGGCAATAAAACGATTTATATCGATTTAGAAATAAGCCTAATAATATATTATTTATCGAGTCAATAATTTAAATCCTATACCGTGAACATTTATTATCTGAACAGTTTCATCCTCTTTAAGGTATTTTCTCAGCTTAGTAATATATACGTCCATACTACGAGCGTTAAAATAGCTGTCGTCTTTCCAAATTTTATTAAGAGCGATTCTACGGTCAAGAAC
This sequence comes from Bacteroidales bacterium, assembly GCA_029939445.1. Classification (GTDB taxonomy): domain Bacteria; phylum Bacteroidota; class Bacteroidia; order Bacteroidales; family UBA1556; genus UBA6267. Next base: position 21 of record JAOZSY010000449.1, on the reverse strand, counting down.
TTCATTCTCGTGGTCGCAAAG
>JAOZSY010000205.1 GCA_029939445.1 Bacteroidales bacterium | reverse complement strand
TGTAGGTTGGCCGTAAAATAAATTAAGGCGGTAACCATGAAAATTGCTATGAACCAAAAGCTAGTGTATAGCCCTTTTTTGCTCATAAACCTTTCGAGTAATGTTTGTTTCATAAATTATTATTATTAGTTAGAAAATTTGAACAAAACTACTATAATATTTATTAAAAGTCAAGTTATGCCTTAATGCCAGTCATTTAGACGGCTTCAGCACTTTTAGGCCTTAATAATTAGTAATACAGTATTGTTTATAAAGAACGAATATGCTACTCGTACATAGCATTAATATATAAAAAAATTAGTACTTAATAATATCATGATTCTCTAGCTCAGCAATAGAGGTTGAGTTCAGAAAGTTTAATAATTGATCTCTAATAGGTTCGTATGATTTATGCAAGCTGCAAGGGTTTTCGCTACTGCATTGTTCATGCCCCATAATACACCCAGTATAATTATTCATACCTTCTACAGCATCAACTACATCTGATAAGAAAATATTATTTGGGTTTTTGGCAAAGATATATCCTCCATCACGTCCTTTCAAACTTAATATAAAGCCTTGTTTTGACATATCGGTCATCAACCTACGAAGATATTTGTCTGGCACATCTAGCTTTTCAACCAAATATTTAGCAGAAAACACTTCCTTGCCTGAGTTAATCATATAACTTAGAACTCGTAATGCGTATGTTGATGTTTTAGATAATTTCACTATTAAATAGATATAATAAATATTATACTACATCGAGATAGTATTTTGCAAATATATGTATATTTCTTTTATGAGATAAATTTTTTTTAGAAAAAAATATAAAAACAGTAAGTTTGAATTCTAGAATAAGACTTAATGTTCATCTTTAAAAAATATGGGAATAGACTCTTCAATATAACCTAAGAGTTCTTCCGTGCCTCTTTTATCAATAGCAGATGTAATTATTATATGTGGTAATTCTTCCCACTGTTCGAGCAGTGTTCTTTTGTATTCGGCAATATTCTTAGCAAGAATATTATCTTTCAACTTATCAGTTTTTGTAAAAACTATAGTAAATGGCAAGTTTTTTTCACCATAACTAGTTATTAAATCAAGGTCTAATTTTTGAGGTTTAATACGCGAGTCCACAAGGATAAAAGTATTCATAAGGCTTTCGCGATTATATAGGTAATTGTCTATCATCACCTTCCATTCAGCCCTCATTTTTTTTGATATCTTAGCAAATCCATAGCCTGGTAAATCTACTAAATACCATTCTTCATTAATAATAAAATGATTAATTAGCTGAGTTTTTCCTGGAGTACCAGAAGTTTTCGCTAGTTTTTTATGATTTGTAATTGCATTTATTAGAGATGATTTGCCAACATTTGATCTGCCAATAAAAGCAAATTCGGGCATATTCATTTCTGGGCATTGTTCATACTTTGCGCTACTTTTTACGAAATTTGCAGTTTTAATTATCATTTTGATAGTAATTTATTTTCAAGAAATAGGGGTGTATATTACACTCTCTCTCTTATAATGTTATTGATATGTCGTTTTTTCTTATTTTCATAAATATCGTTTATTGTTATGAAAATACCTGATTCTTCAACATCTCCAAATCGCTCATTAATAGCCGTTCCAAAATACTTCATTGTTGGACTAAGGTTCATATAAGCATTAATCATTGGAGGAATATTTTCTCCACGATTACGCACTTCTTTATTAAGTGTTTTAAAGTCTTTCAGATAATCATCACCATCAAACATATCTTTAAAATCGTCAATGTTTGTTTTATAGTGTAATTCCTTTATTGGTGTAATATAATTTTCCTTATCGCCAAAGTGTAGTTCCAAAAAGTAATGAATCATATCTCTTGCAACAGAATTAAAGCTAGGATACATAGTTATTTTACCATAAAAATACTTTATTTCAGGTTTATCAATTAGTAAAAATCCTAAACCATCCCAAAGATTATCAAGAGAGTATAGACCTTTTCTAAGATTATAATTTGGCTGGTAAAGTGGTTGAACAAAAGAACGTCCTAATTCATAGGTAATAGGCATAAAATCTTTGATAAACTTATCGTTAAGATTAAATAAATGAGAAGTAGGAGTTTCAGGATTTGAATTATTGTTACTTAGAATTTGAGATCCTTCAAGGAATCTATATCCACCAATAATTTCATTTTCAACAGGGTCCCAAACAATAAGTTGTTTAAAAGGGTTATCTGAAGTATCGTATTCATCAATATCAACGTCTTTGCCTGACCCACCACCACTTTCTCTAAAGCTAACTTCCCTTAAACGGCCAATTTCTAATAATGTGTTTGGAGCATTGGAATGGTCAATAATGAAGATCTCTTTATTGCCATTATTTGTACGACGCACAAATGTGTTGTCATTCAATTCTGCAATTAGTAATTTACGTTCTATCGGTGCTATTATCTCCTTCATGTCTTCTGTTGTAAATTAACTTTCCTTTGTGCAAATTTAAAATAAAAACTAAAGCAATTACATCGTTTAAACTAAAAGAAATATTTTTCTTTTAAGTAGTTTAAAATCTTATTTTAATTTTGCGCCACTTTTAATACCTATTTCATAAATATGGTTTCTAACCCATTCAGCCCATTTACGCTTGCTCTTACTTTTATCAAATGTTGTATGTGGTATTACTTCTCCAAAATGGATTGCAATTTTAGATTTTTTCTGTTTAAAAACTTCCCCAGGAAGAAATATCATTTCAATATTTGCCTTTATTCCTAATTTCTTTCGCCAATAAGCAAAATTATAAAAGAAGCTGGAGTTATATGCATCAATAAAAACAGGAAGAATATCACGTTTATATTCTACGGATTTGGCAATAAAAGCGTGTTTCCATTCTAAATCCCTAATGCCTTCCTTTTGTTTACGCGATACCAAGCCTGCAGGAAAAAAAAGCAGCATATCATTACCTGCAAATGCAGCCGTCAATAATTTTAAACTCTCCACATCCTTGCTGTGTTTATTAATTGGAACAAGCATATGCTTCATACCTGGTAGTTTCAATAATATATCGTTTACAGGAGCCTTTATGTCAGGACGAAAAGGGCCAATAGTCGCCATCATAGCTATACCGTCAAACCCGCCCAAAGGATGATTCGCAACGACCATTTGATTCCCTGATTTAGGGACATTTTCAAGGCCAGTTACTGTAATCTCTACTTCAAAATCTTTAATAGCTCGTTTTGCCCAATCTATACCAAATTCATCGCGCCATTTGTATATATAATGGTTAAATCCATCAACATGAACAATACGTTCCAAAAGTCGGATTAAGAAATTTGGTAGGTATTTATATAATGTAGGATTCTTCTCCTTTATTAAATTGGGAATATCAATAAACTTTTTCCCAATAATTGGTTTTTCAATCATTAATTTTACTGGCTTTGTTATGCTACAAAAATATTAAAATTACTAATATGATTAGTAAAATATTATTATGAAGTATTAAATAGTAGGTGAATTTACATAATAATATGGTGGTGTTCTAATCATAATTATTAAAAATAATTTTTAATACTGACAAATATCACATAGCTTTTGTTTTAAATATACAATATTGCTTATCTTTACCGAGTCTAAATAAGAATAAGCAAAATATTGGATAATGCTGATATAGAGAGCTATACCTTTAATTGCTATTATTATTTTTATTAGTAAATCAAGTATACAAGAATAAATAATATAGATATATGGAATTTAATACAGAAAAGGTGTTGGACACCTTAAAGATGGTTAAGCATCCTGAAACGGGCAAAGATATTGTTAGTTTGGGGATGGTTGAGGACATGGAAATTACTGATAATAAAATTAAATTTTCTTTGGTAATTAAAAATAGCAAAGATCCATTTGCTAAGTCATTAGTAAAAGCTTGTGATCGTACTTTGAAGTTTTATTTGAATGAGGATTTAGAAGTTGAAATTAATGAAAAAGTAAAGCATTTTGAAGCAGCAGCATTTAATGCTCCAGCTAAACCTTTTTCTCAGGTAACTAATATTATTGGTGTAGCTTCGGGAAAAGGTGGAGTAGGGAAATCTACTATTGCAGCAAACCTTGCGGTTTCCTTAGCTAAAAAAGGCTTTACTGTTGGTTTATTAGATGCTGATATTTATGGACCATCGGTGCCATTAATGTTTGACCTTGTGGATGCAAAGCCAATTGCTACAAAAGAGGGAGATAAGACATGGATTGAGCCAATCGAAAAGTATGGTATTAAGCTTATGTCAATAGGTTTCTTTGTTGATCCTGATAAAGCACTTATTTGGAGAGGTTCGATGGCAACTAATGCTCTTAATCAATTTATTAATGATGGTAAATGGGGCAAGTTAGATTATATAGTTATTGATATGCCTCCAGGGACTGGCGATATTCACCTTACTTTAGTTCAGGCTATTGGTATTACAGGTGTTGTAATTGTAAGCACCCCGCAGCAAGTTGCATTAGCAGATGCTCGTAAAGGTATTTCAATGTTTGAGCAAAAAGATATTGATGTGCCTGTATTAGGTCTTGTCGAAAATATGGCGTATTTCACTCCTGAAGATTGCCCTAATAACAAATACTATATCTTTGGTAAAGATGGAGCAAAAGACCTTGCCGAAAAGATGAATGTGCCTCTTTTGGGTCAGATTCCTTTAGTACAAGGTATTATGGAAGCTGGAGATAATGGACAGCCTATTGCTCTTGATGGCAATAATCCTATGGGTATGGCTTTCCGTAATTTAGCGGATAATGTAGTTAAACAAACAGAGATACGAAATGAGGAAAAGGCGCCAACTACTAA
>JAOZSY010000448.1 GCA_029939445.1 Bacteroidales bacterium | reverse complement strand
TATATTACTGATAATACGGTACATAATATAATTGTTTTGTCATATTTTTTGCAGATACTTCGATATAATTTTGCTTTTATAAAAGCAAAACTACTCAGCATGCAAAAAATTCGCCAAAACAACTTAATTCTATTCATTTAGCTCCACCTTACTTCGGTACAATTTTTCTAAGGAAAAATCACTCAGTAGGGCGGAGCTAATGATAATTACGATTATTTATCATATTCCCATTCACACTGATTAGTTACTATTTTTTTAATTATTCAATATTTTCTCAAGTAATATTTTATTGGAATGAAATTTTAAGTGGATTAGTGATTTATTTTCAATATGCATAAATATTATGAGAAGAAACCAAAAGTGGAGGGTTCAGTCTTCCAAATTGTTAAATAATATGATATATATCAAAGGATTTATTATCTGGAACTAAATAGGGTACATTTGTGAAATATTAATCATAAAAAAATGAATATGAAACGCAAATTTTTACTTTCTATTACTGCCTTTTCTTTGGCGATTATTCTAATGTCGGCATTGTCAAACTCTTCACACTCGCCAGGTGCAAAAACTGGGTCTCCGGCAGATGGGGCAAATTGTACAGCTTGCCATACAGGAACTACACAAACAGCAACTAGTTGGATTTCAACTAATATTCCAGATGAGGGATATGTGGCAGGAACAACTTATACGATTACCCTTACAGCTACACATTCTGGTGTTGCTAAATTTGGTTTTGAAATTACCGCCGAGGGTGATGCTAATGCTAAAATGGGAGTATTTACTATAACTAATACTGCTGAAACAGAACTTACTAATATGCAGCATGCTGTTACTCACACTAGCAGTGGTACTACTCCTTCCAATGATAGCAAATCATGGTCATTTGACTGGATTGCTCCTGTTAGTGGTAGTGGAAGTATAACTTTCTATGCGGCTTTGAATGCTGCCAATGGGAATAGTGCTACTTCTGGAGATGTTATTTATAACACTAATTATACATATACCGAAGACCTTAGTACTGGAATTAATAATGAAAGTCAGAAAAATTCATTTAGTATTTTTCCAAATCCTTCAACTGATGTATTAAATATACAGTTAAGAAATACTGGTGCATTTGAAATGACAGTGCTAGATTTAACAGGAAAACAATTGATGACAGAAAATATACCATCTCAAATAGAAATTTATAAATTGGATATATCAATACTTCCCAAAGGGATGTATGTAATTCAGCTAAAATCTGAAAATCAATTATTGACAAAGTCAATAAACAGTATTCAAAAAATCAACAAATATCACAATCATAAAAGATACTCAGACAGTTTATCAAGTATTTATGAATCTTGTCTATGATAGTTATTTAAAATGAAAGATCTAATATATAGAAGGAAAATAAAATGATAAGAAAAGGCCTATTCCCTGCAGCAGGTTATGGGACAAGGTTTTTACCCGCAACAAAAGCCA
>JAOZSY010000204.1 GCA_029939445.1 Bacteroidales bacterium | reverse complement strand
CAACTCCATTGGAATCAAGGAATTGAGTAAGTCCAGAAGTGAATTTTACTGCTCCTGCTCCATTTGCTGTGGTATCTGATACATCCCATAAGTTCAAGGCTGTGCCATCATTAGCAGTAGTCCATATTACCATATCATAATCCTTAAGATCATTATATGTTGGCGCATTACTGCCTGTATTCAATACAGAATACGTATAACCCGAATGCAATAATGCTGAATCAATACGCGATGTTTCATCAGCACCATTATTATCATCATCTACCAATAAAACTTTAAATGCAGTTTGAACTGGAGGAACTGTATAATATACTACGAACGTTTGTGCAGAATCCATTATATTCAATGACGTATCCTTCACATTATCAACTACTAAATTATAAGTTTGAGCAGAAACCAATGGTATAGATAGGACTAATGTAATAGTATCCAAATTTACTCCCAAACTTGCTGAAGCAATAGTGGTTAAACCTGTATAATTTGAAGTATTTAATGCTGTTCCATTATCCACGGCTTCGTTAAAAACTACCTCCACAACGGTATCGTTAAGCGCTGTGGCCGAACTTACTATTGGAGCTATATTATCAGCAGGAGGTGCTGTATACATTACTGCAAATGTTTGTGAGGAATCCATAATATTCATTGCTGGATCCTTCACATTACTAATTATTAAATTATAGCTCTGAGTAGAAATTAATGGCATAGATAAATGTAATAATACAGTATCCATATTTCCTACCAATGAGGCGGTAGAAATATTAACACCAGAATAATTAGCAATATCAGTAGCTGATGTATTATCTAAGCTTTCCGAAAAAGTAATTTCTATTATTGTATCAGAAAGCGCTATTGATGAATTTACTATTGGAGCTATGGTATCACCAGATCGTGGCAATCCATTCTCAACAGAACGAAGCATACTTATTATTAAGGAATCAATATCCGCTTGTACATAATCTGAACCATCGCCAATACTTCCCATACGAAGAGTTGAAGTTATTATATTATCCTTATAAAGCATAATGGATTTGCCTGCAAAAGTATATGATGAAGGACCCATTACATATAAAGAAGATGCATTAGGTGAAATATCAAAAGCATCTGCATTCCATAATTCTGAGAATTTCCATTTTATACTATCTATACTATTCAATGTATTTGATGTATCTTTATACGATATCGTTAAGCCTGTTGCTCCATCATCGGCATGTGATTGTGCCACATATTTATCAATTCCCATTTGGTCGTAAACAAAATCGCCTTCATTAAAATCATAAGGAGCCGATCCATAAATATCATAAATGAAATCAAGGCCATCAACCCATACAACTCCATTGGAATCAAGAAACTGTGTAAGGCCACTATTGAATTTCACTGCTCCTACTCCATTTGCTGTGGTATCTGAAACATCCCATAAATGCAAATCAACACCATCATTAGCAGTAGTCCATATTACCATATCATAATCCTTTAGATCATTATATATAGGAGTTGTACTTCCTGCATTCAATACAGAATATGTATATCCCGAATGTGCCAAAGCAGAATCAATACGAGATGATTCATCTGTGCCATTTGCATCATCATCCACCAATATAATCTTAAATGCAGTTTGAAATGGTGCTGTATACATCACTGCAAACATCTGTGCCGAATCCATTATGTTTAATGACGTATCCTTCACATTATCAATTACTAAACTATAACTCTGAGCAGAAACTAATGGCGTAGATAAATGTAGGATTACCGTATCCATATTTACTCCCAAACTCGCTGAAGCAATAGTTGTTAAACCAGTATAATTTGAAATATTTAATGCTGTTCCATTATCCACGGCTTCGTTAAAAACTACCTCCACAACAGTATCGTTAAGCGCTGTGGCCGAACTTACTATTGGAGCTATAGTATCGCCAACTAGCGGAGGGCAATACATTCCAGGATTTGCCCAAATGCTATCTCCTACTGCATTGGTATCTACAAAACTTTGTGCTGCAGCCCAATTTGCTCCATCATTATTATCTAATGTATAATCGCAAAAAACTAACGAATTACCATGTCCATCTGCTAATATTGGCCATACTCCGCCATCGTCATAGTCAACTACATCTACAGTATCTCCATTATCAGTTATCAGTATTATATCTTCGCCTTTATTAGATAAACCTCCACTTGTCCATTGGTATGATGCAATGCCAAAGAAATTATGAAACATTACACTATCGTATGAAATAACAATATACTCTGCAGTATCTAAGGTTATTGATGGGAATGTATATGTTACACTTAGAGCAAAACTATAACCTTCAAGGTTTACAGAAACAGTATCATTATTATATATTTCTATAAATTCTGTGGTATCAGTTCCACCTTCAGGACCATTATACATTATCTCTGTAATAATTAGATTTGGTATAAATGGCGCAGTATACATCACTGCAAAAGTCTGCGAAGAATCCATTATATTTAACGATATATCTTTTACGTTATTGATTACTAAATCATAACTTTGAGCAGAAACTAATGCTGTAGATAAAGTTAATGTAATTGTATCTAAATTTACTCCCAAAACTGCAGTTGATATTGTTGTAATACCTGTATAATTAGCAATATTAGTTGCCGTAGTATTATCCAATGCCTCGCTAAATACAATTTCTATTATTGTATCAGAAAGTGCAGTTGCTGAATTTACTATTGGAGCCGTGGTATCTGGTGCAGTATACATCACTACAAAAGTCTGAGACGAGTCCATTACGTTTAAAGAAGTGTCTTTTACGTTATTGATTACTAAATTATAACTTTGAGCAGAAATCAATGGTGTAGATAAAGTTAATGTAATTGTATCTAAATTTACTCCCAATACCGAACTTGCTACAGTAGTTAAACCAGTATAATTAGCAATATTAGTTGCTGTGCCATTATCCAACGCCTCGCTAAATACAATTTCTATTATTGTATCAGAAAGTGCAGTTGCTGAATTTACTATTGGAGCCGTGGTATCTAGTGCAGTATACATCACGGCAAAAGTCTGAGCCGAATCCATTACATTCAGTGCTGTATCTTTTACGTTATTGATTACTAAATTATAACTTTGAGCAGAAACTAATGCTGTAGATAAAGTTAATGTAATTGTATCTAAATTTACTCCCAAACTAGCTAACGCAATAGTTGTTAAACCAGTATAATTTGAAATATTTGTTGCTGTACCATTATCCATTGCTTCGTTAAATACAATTTCCACAACAGTATCGTTAAGTGCTGTGGCTGAGCTTACTATTGGAGCTATAGTATCGCCAACTGGCGAAGGACAATATTCTCCAGGATTTGCCCAGATGCTATCACCAAAAGAAGTGGCTACAAACGAATTTGCATCAGTCCAATTAGCTCCTAAACTATTATCTAAGTCTGGATTGCAAAGCACTAATGATGTTCCTTCGCCATCTGCTTTATCAGGCCAACTACTATTATCATCATATTTTACACTATCAATAAGGTCACCATCAGGATTTATCAATTTTATTATTTCTCCACTATTACTCAATGCACCAGACCACTGATAGGCTGTTACTCCAAAAAAACTATTTATTGTATCAGAATTCCCTGCAATAATTATAAACTCACCAGTATCAATACTAATAGCCGGGAAAGTATATGTTACACCCTCTGAAAAGCTATAGTTTTCAAGATTTACACTAACAGTATCATTATTATATATCTCAATAAACTCTTTCTTATCTGTCCCCGATTTACTATTATACATTATCTCTGTAATAACTAGCTTAGCAATAAAAGGAGCTGTATAACTTACAGCAAATGTCTGAGCCGAATCCATTATATTAAGCGCAGTATCTTTTACATTATTTATTACAAGATTATAGCTTTGTGCATTAACCAATGGAGTTGATAAATGCAATAATACGGTATCCTTATTCACTCCTAATGTTGCATTTGCCACAGTAGTTAAACCGGTATAATTTGAAATATTTATTGCTGTACCATTATCCATTGCTTCGTTAAATACAATTTCCACAACAGTATCGTTAAATGCTGTGGCTGAACTTACTATTGGAGCTATAGTATCGCCAACTGGCGGAGGACAACATTCTCCAGGATTTGCCCAAATGCTATCTCCTACTGCATTGGTATCTACAAAACTTTGTGCTGCTGCCCAATTTGCTCCATCATTATTATCTAATGAATAATCACAAAATACTAGTGAATTACCATGTCCATTTGCTAATGTTGGCCATACTCCACTATAATGATAATCTACAACATCAACAGTATCTCCATTATCAGTTATCAGTATTATATCCTCACCTCCATTACTCAAACCTCCACTCGTCCATTGATATGACGCTATTCCAAAGAAATTATGAAACATTACACTATCGTAAGAAATAACAATATATTCTGCAGTATCTAGCGTTATTGATGGGAATGTATAATTTACTCCTTGAGCAAAACTATAGCTTTCAAGATTTACAGCTACAGTATCATTATTATATATTTCTATAAATTCTGTAGTATCAGTGTTACTTTCAGGACCATTATACATTATTTCTGTAATAACTAGATTTGGGATAATTGGTGCCGTAAAAACAAATGTTTGTGATGAATCCATAATTCTCATTGATGCATCTTTCACATTACTAATTATAAGGCTATATGTTTGACCCGAAGCCAAAGAAGGTGATAAAATCAAAGTAACTATATCATTAGTAGAATTCAATTCAGCAGAATAAATTGCTGTAATGCCTGTATAATTAGCAAAGTCAAGAGCAGATACTGTATCTAAAGCTTCCGAAAAAGT
>JAOZSY010000203.1 GCA_029939445.1 Bacteroidales bacterium | reverse complement strand
GTAAATTTAATAAAAATATGATATAGTTTGTTGTTTTATTAGATAATGGATGTAAATACGTATATTGTTATATTTTTCTATGGATAATAATATTTGGCTGAGTTTTCCAAAGTTATATTGAATACCTAAAATACTGTATATTTGCATTAAATCAGATATTAAACCTATGAAGATTCTTAATCCATTAATAAAAACAGCGGTAATAATTCTAGTAATAGTAATTAGTATAGTATTTTTTAGAGCATATGATTCTAGGAATATGCCAAAACTCAAAGTTTGGCATATACAGAAACCTACGCCGGAGTTATTACTAAATAATGACTATAGAAGTTTTGAGGAATTTGCAAATGCTGATAAGCAATATGTAAGGTCAAATATTGATGCAGTTGTGAGTTCTGATTTTGATATTTTTGAGAGGTATAATCCTTCGAGCAATAATTATCCTTATAAATCAAATATGGATTATAACTCTAGTTTTGTTTTAGATCCCGGTCAAAAAGCTAAAGCTGTAGTAGTGCTTATTCATGGGCTTAGCGATTCGCCATATCATATGCGAGATATTGCTAAGAGTTTATTTGAAAAGGATTATTATGTATTTGTTCTTCGTATGCCTGGCCATGGCACATTGCCAAGTGGGCTGCTTGATGTGAAGTGGCAGGACTGGCAAAAGGCTGTTAGTTGGTCAATGAAAACTGCCGACGAATTATCAATTTTGAGAGGTGATATTCCTGTTTATATGGGAGGTTTTTCTACTGGTGGTAGTTTGAGTTTTAATTATAGCTTTAATGCCATTGATAATGATAAATTGAGAATGCCCGATAAAGTTTTTCTCTTTTCTCCAGCAGCAGGAGTTAGCTCTTTGGCTTATGTTGGCAGTTGGCATCATAGCTTAAGTTGGCTTCCATATTTCAAGAAATTTGCTTGGTTGGATATTCTTCCTGAATACGATCCTGCAAAGTATATGTCCTTTACTAAGAATGCTGGACGACAGGTATTCTTATTGTGTAAAGAAAACATGAAACTTGCCAAAGAGATTAATAAAAAAAATGACCAAAATAAACTTCCTGCTTTTATATCTTTTGAATCGTGGGTGGATGCTACAGTTATTCCCAAAGATTTAGTTACACTGTATAATCTAATTGGGGACTCCAATGATGAACTACTACTTTTTGATGTAAATAGAAAGTTTGCTCCTTTTATTAAAGGGAATGTTTCAGAAGAATTAGAAGCTATAGTTAGAGAAAATAGTTCAAATTATAAATTTGAGTTTTTAAGTAATTTGCCCATTGACTCTATGGATAATTTATTGGGAATTTTTACTTTTAATAGTAATGGTGATAAAATTGAAATAGAATCTGAAAATTACAATAGATGGCCTAATAGTATATATTCAATTTCTCACATAAGCATTCCAATATCACATGCTAATGAGTTATATGGTAAAAATTCTGCATTAAGTAATATGCTATTTGTAGGAGAAAAGAATTCATTAATAGTACCTAGTTCTGATATTACTCGCATAAGATATAACCCGTTTTTCGATTTTATGATGAAGCAAATTGGTGAATTTATAGAGGACAATGATAACGGGGACAATAAATAAACAATTAAGCAAATCAACGAATAAACAATAGAAAATGAGACTATCCATTATCGCGATATTAGTATTCGCAATTTCAATTAGCAGTTTTGCTCAAAAGAAGAAAAAGAACGATGAAAAAGAATCTACTTATTTTGTAAAAAGTGGTGATCTATCAACATTAAAATTTAGAAGTATTGGCCCAGCAATGATTTCGGGTCGTATTATCGATTTGGCAGTAAATCCAAACAATAACTCTGAGTATTATGTGGCAGTGGCTTCGGGTGGAGTTTTCAAAACCACAAATTCAGGAGTTATATTCACCCCAATCTTTGATTCTCAAAAGTCGTATTCCATAGGTTGTATAAGCATTGATCCCAATAATAGCAATGTGGTATGGGTAGGATCTGGAGAGAATAATAGTCAGCGCTCGGTAAGTTGGGGCGATGGTGTTTATAAGAGCCTCGATGGTGGCAAATCATGGAAGAACATGGGTTTAAAAACCTCTGAGCATATTGGCAAAATACTAATTGATCCTCGAAATTCGGACGTAATATGGGTTGCTTCACAGGGTCCGCTTTGGAACGAAGGTGGCGAACGTGGTCTTTATAAATCTACCGATGGTGGTAATAATTGGACGCTTTCTCTAGAAATAAGTGAAAATACTGGAGTTTCGGATATTGCTTTTGATCCTCGAAATTATGATATTGTATATGCTACATCTTATCAACGTCGTCGCCATGTTTATACTCTTATTAATGGAGGTCCTGAGGCTACAATTTACAAAACTACCAATGGTGGTTCGGAATGGCAAAAGATTGAAAAAGGCCTTCCTGGAGGTGATAAAGGTAGAATAGGAATCGCTGTTTCGCCAGCTAATCCCGATTTCGTTTATGCAATTGTAGAGGCCGCCGAAGGAAAAGGTGGTTTTTATAGAAGTACAAACCGTGGTGAATCGTGGAATAAGATGAGCAATTTTGTTTCTAGTAGCCCACAGTATTATCAAGAAATTATTGCTGATCCAAAAGATGAGAATTGCGTTTACGCTTTGGAAACTCGTTCAAGATATACTCTTGATGGAGGAAAAACTTTTAAAATTCTTAGTCTTAAGAGTAAGCATGTTGATGATCACGCTTTATGGATAAATCCTAATAATACTAATCACCTACTTAATGGTGGCGATGGTGGATTATACGAATCGTGGGATAGGGGCGAAACATGGGATTATAAAGGCAATTTGCCTCTTAGCCAATTCTATAGAGTTACGGCAGATACCGATTTGCCATTTTATAATGTTTATGGCGGAACTCAGGATAATAATAGTGTGGGTGGTCCTTCGCGAACAATGAATGCTCATGGAATCCAGAATTCTGATTGGTTTATTACACAAGGTGGCGATGGTTTTAAATCGCAGATTGACCCTACCGATCCTAATACGGTTTACGCTCAATATCAGCATGGCGGAATTACTAGGTATAATAAAAGTACTCAGTTAGGAATTAATATAAAACCTGTTGAGCCAGATAATGGTGAGGCTTATCGATGGAATTGGGATGCGCCACTTATTATTAGTCCTCATAATCCTAAGCGCTTATATTTTTGTGCAAACAAAGTTTTTAAAAGTGATGATAGGGGCAATAATTGGGAAGTTATTTCTCCAGATTTATCGCAGCAGCTGAATCGTAATGAATTGAAAATTATGGGTAAGGTTCAAAGCCCAGAGGCTGTAGCAAAAAATGCTTCTACATCTTATTATGGAAATATTGTTTCTTTTGATGAGTCTCCTATACAGCAAGGTTTATTGTTTGCAGGAAGCGATGATGGACTTATTCAAATTAGTGAGGATGATGGTGCAAATTGGACTAAATATAATAGTTTTCCGAACATTCCAGAAAACACTTATGTAAGTTGTATAAAAGCTTCCTTACATAATGAAAATGTGGTTTATGCTTCCTTTGAAAATCATAAAAGAGGCGATTTTAAACCTTATATATTAAAGAGTACTGATAAAGGAAAATCATGGAATTCTATTGTGAATAATTTGCCAGACGATGCTATGGTTTGGAATATTGCCTTGGATCATGAAAATGCAGATATGTTTTTTATTGGAACAGAATATGGCGTGTATTTCACCATTGATGGCGGAGCAAATTGGGTGCAACTAAAAGCAGGATTGCCAAGTATTGCAATTCGTGATATTGATATTCAGCGTCGCGAAAATGACTTGATATTGGCAAGCTATGGTCGTGGGTTTTATATTCTTGATGATTATAGCCCATTGCGCGAAATTAAAAAAGCTATTGAGGAAGAGAAGAATTATATTTTTCCAATAAAGCAGTCACTAATGTATACGCCTTCTCACCCCAATGGATGGAGAGATAAAGGTCATTTTGGCGATGATTATTATTTGGGCGACAATCCTAAATATGGTGCGGTATTTACCTACTTTATTGAAGAGAGTAATAAGAGCTTAAAGCAAACACGAAAAAAAGATGAGAAAGAGAAACTTAAGAATAGTGAGGGCATTAATTATCCGACTTGGGATGAGTTTAGAGCAGAAGATAATGAGCTAAAAGCTTATATCTTATTTACCATTCGCGATGATAAAGGTGATATTGTACGAAAATTGAAAGCGCCAATAGTAAAAGGAATGCATCGTTTGACATGGGATTTCCGTTATAGTGGTGTAACGGGTGTTTATGCTGGTAAGAATAGTAATATAGCAAATCAAGGCCTTGGAATGCCTGCTATGCCAGGAGATTATACCCTTGAAATGGCAAAGGTGATTGATGAAAAAATCACTCCTTTTGGCAATAAGCAAGCCTTTAAAGTAGTTTCGCTTTATAATAATAGATTACAAGCTAACCCAGAAGTTCATAAGTATAATATTCATATTGGGGAAGTTGCAAAGGAATTCTCAAAACTGAATGGTAGAATTAACTATCAAAGAAAGCAGATTGATATTATTTTTCTTGCTATAAAAGCAAATTCTGATGAGCCACAGATAATGCTAGGCAAAGCATTAGAGGTAAAAGCTAGTCTTGATTCATTGAATACGATAATCAATAGAGATGAAACCAAACGAAAACGTTATGCTCCAGCAGCACCAGGTTTGCAAGGACGAATGAATGGTGTAATTTATAATGTTTGGAATAGCACAGAGCCAGCAACAGGTACTATGCGTAATAATCTTGATATAGTTGAAAAGCATAATAAAACCATTGCAGAAGTTATTAATGC
>JAOZSY010000447.1 GCA_029939445.1 Bacteroidales bacterium | reverse complement strand
GAGTATCGTTATTGGCAGTCCATAAATAATATGAACCTGTACCAGCAGTTGCATATAAAGCATAACCGCTATTAAAGCAAATAGTAGTATCAGCACCTAAATCAATAGGCATTTGAGGATTTACTATTCCAATATTATCGAGGCTAAAATAATAATCACCACTACCATCATGTACACCAGCAAACTTAATAATAACTTCTTGCCCTGCATACGAAGAAACATCTATTGTTTTATGAATCCATTCTGCAGAAGCAGTATGATTTGTTGAATCAATTGTAGCAATTGTGTCGAAAGTAGTTCCACAGTCTGTAGATAGCATAAAGTAAAACTTATCATCATCTAGAGCTGTAGGTGCGCCTACACTACCCCAATCTACTATATTATAATCAAATACAAGACTAGAATTTGCCGTAATAGAACCAACTTTATTATTCATAAATGCAGATCCATTTTGAGAATATGAATAGAAGTTTTTATATAAACCTTTACCACTTTTACCACGAGATGCACTTACGTACATACCAGTACCACTCCATTTTATAATATCACCATCAAAATCATCAACATAATCAACAGCATATATTTCTGCAATTACAAAAGATGAAGTCAATGTATCGTTATCATTAAAAATAGTATCCGTAGATAATGAAGTATAAGCCATTACACTATACACTTGTGGTGTAGAAGCATCAAATGTACCCATATCAACAGTATCTGTTGCTAAAGAAGCTATAGAAGCAGTAGTCGCAGTTAAAGTTACAGCTACACCATTAGAGTCTGTAATTATAACACTTAAAGGAGCGTTATTTTGAGTTAAAACACCATAATTTTTAACTATCACTTTTACTGATGTCAAAGCATCTCCACAAATTGAACTTACTGGCTCAATTAAAGTAGTAACACCCAAATCGTCTTGAGCTTCAGTGATAAAAGTTAAGATAGTAGTATCATTAGAATTATCTTGATCACTAGAGAGGTCTGTATATGCTGTTAAAACATGTACTCCTCCAACAGTACCATCAAAAGTAGTTACAAAAGTAAATGTGTCTGTAGTAAAAGCATCTAATGAAGCCATTGTTTCAGAAACTATAGTTCCATTATCTAATACATATTTAATTGGAATATTAGTTTGATTAAGAACACCATTATTTTTTACAACAACAGATAAAGTATCTGTAAGAGTAGCTGTAAAGCCACCAAATGTTCCTAGGATCTCACTTACTTCCATCTCATTGTTTAAAGGGTCAAAAACTTTAAAATCATCAATACCTGAGTTATCTGTTCCGTATCCATATACTGAAGTACCTTCAAATTTCACAACTACAGTGGAAGTAGTATAAGATGATAAAAGAATTGTATTCTCTACCCATGAATTTGTAGTTGTTTGATCATGTGTATATTCTAAGTTCCAAGTTGCACCGCCATCAGACGAAATGTATACTTTAATTGGATTAGTTGCTCCATCAGCTCCT
>JAOZSY010000202.1 GCA_029939445.1 Bacteroidales bacterium | reverse complement strand
GGTCTATCTGCCAACGATGGAGTATAGGTATAAGTAACCAATGTAAACTCATAGGAGAGTTGTGATAGTTGTATATAAGTAATTTCACCAGCACGATTGTGTGTAGCTAACGACTGTAAGCTAACAAACAAAACCAGAATTAAAATAAATATATTACGCATAAGAGACTAAACTATAATTAAAGTCTTTGCAAAGGTATGATTTTTTGTTTATTTGTTTATTCGTTTATTCGTTTATTTTGTTGTTATCAGCACAAAGTATCTACTGCACTAGTATTAACATCCACAAACCCTTAAGTTTAATGACAGAACTGATAGCAATAAGTTTGAATTAATCATATAAATCTGGCATTTTTAGAATATTATACATAATAGAAAAACCATTGCATAATATTATTAAGCAATGGTTTTTCTATTATAATCATAAAACTAAGTTCACTATGTAAATGGTAGTATCAATCCTATTGAGAATGGGTATAATTCAGGACCTCTATCTTTTCTAAACATTTCGGTAATAGAATATGTTCCATAAAGATTCAATGGACCCCAACCAATTCTTACAGTTGCATCAAGAATAAATGGTTGAAGATAAAAATCATCAAATATTTTTGGTTTATGTTTTCCGCTACCATTCACTCTATAAACTTGCTTTGAATGAGAGCCCATTCTAACACCTCCAATAACGCCCATTGAAAGGTGAAAGCTTGATGTATTATGGTGTCCGTCAGTTTGAAATTCGAATAAAATAGGCATTGTTAAATACCATGCTGTTAATTTACTTTTTTCGTAAGCTCTTTCTACTGTAGGGTCAGTATATCCATAAAACATAGACGAATCACCATCAAGAATTATATTATTATCAAAACGATAGTTATTCCAACGAAGACCTAAGCCTGTAACAAATCCGAATTTATTACCAATAATTCCAAAGCTTTGCTGAAAGAAATTTATATTAAAATTTGTAGATCTCTCATATTTAAGCTCCATAAATTCATATCCGGCAGGCATATCAATACCAAATGATGGTGTAAGATATCCATTAACCCCTAATTCTAATCCTGCCCAATTTCCTTTAAAACGATTATTATTTTTACGCTTATATTTTATATTTGGGCTTCCATCTTCAGAAATAATAATTTCAGTATCACCTCCGCCTATATTTACTCTTATGGTATCCTCATTTTCGCTAACATATATGCTATGATCATTAATTCCTACCCAAATGGATTCGTTCTCTCCTATGCTTTTATGATTTGGGTCACTCTTATATCTCATAGAGCTTGAGCCTGATATATCTGCTACTATAGAACTATCAGGATTTATTTTTACATCACTTGCCCCATTTGCCTTTACACTTGCATATATTGTTTTTGTATCAAAAGAGTTAAAATCACTAGCTCCAGAAGTATTAACATAGATACTATCGGCAAAACCTGTAATAGTAGCATCACTAGCGCCACTAAGCTTTGCAGTAAGTATATTATAATCAACATCAAGCTCTACACTAGATGCACCACTCAACTGAAGGTATAGTGCTTCTCCTTCTATTCTTGATTTACTCGTCACATCACTTGCCCCTTCAATAATCAATTCCTTAAAATCGGGTGAGGAAATTTCCATTTCTATAGAAAGGTTTTTTACTCCATCAATATCAAAGCTGAGAACTTCATCTTTTACACTATAAGAAAATTTATTGGGATTAAATTCTGAAGAAGATATAATAATGCTACAGGAGTCGGAATTTACTAATATTATATCTGCAATATCATTGATAATAATTTTATTGAAATAATCAGTTTTATACTTAACATTCTCTTGAGCATCTACCTTTACCCAAATTAATAGAAATAATATTGAAATAAGTACCAAACGACTTATGTTTGATACGCTATAACTTGCATTTTTATAATTGTATATATTTTTCATAACTACTGTTTTATATAATTAAAATCTTTATAGTGCACCTTTCAACTAGTATTTCAATATGCAAAATTGGTTTGTCTGAGATAATGACGCCGACAATATGGAAATAGTTACAAATAATTTCTAAATATTATTTCCTAATAAAAAATAAATATTCCTACTTTTGCAAAGAAGTATAAATAATAAATGGCAAACATGGAAATTCTAGGACCTTTAAAATTCCTTCCTATTTTTAAGAATAAGATTTGGGGAGGCAACAAGATTAAAACAATACTGAAACATGACTTCTCACCGCTACCAAACTGTGGCGAATTATGGGCAATCTCTGGAGTTGAGGGTAACGAATCTGTAGTTTCGGAAGGTCCTTTGGAAGGCAATAACCTTAATGAGAT
This sequence comes from Bacteroidales bacterium, assembly GCA_029939445.1. GTDB lineage: Bacteria > Bacteroidota > Bacteroidia > Bacteroidales > UBA1556 > UBA6267. Next base: position 2,524 of record JAOZSY010000202.1, on the reverse strand, counting down.
TATTGAGATATATATGTCGGATATAGTTGGTGATAAGGTTCATGAGGTATTTCAAAATGAATTTCCTTTACTAATAAAATTCTTGGATGCCAACGATTGGTTATCAATACAGGTACACCCCGACGATGAACTTGCGCAGGCACGTGGCCACGAAAGAGGCAAAACAGAAATGTGGTATATTATACAAGCCGATGAGAAATCAAAACTTATTAAAGGCTTTTCGCAAGATACATCAAGAGGCGAATATTTGAAGAGTTTGAAAGATAATACACTCCCTGAAATTCTTAATTTTGAGAATGCAAATCAAGGAGATGCTTACTATATAGCAGCAGGAAAAGTTCATGCCTTGGGACCTGGAATACTTCTTACAGAAATACAGCAGGCTGCAGATATCACGTATCGAATGTATGATTGGGATAGGAAGGATGATAAAGGTAAGGGCCGTAAACTACATACCGAAGAAGCTTTGGAAGCAATTGATTTTAAAGCAGAAAAAGGAGGTCGAATAGATTTCCATACTCATAATAATCAGAGTATGCCTATGGTTGATGAGAAATACTTCACTACTAATATCATAGAAATAAATCAACCTTTAGAAAAGAATTATGATGAATTAGACTCTTTCGTTATTTATATTGTTACAAAAGGAAGTTTTATTTTAAAAGGTAATCACGGCAGTATGGATCTTGGAATTGGCGATACAGTATTACTTCCTGCAATAACACAGAAAGTAGAATTACACCCTTTGCCTGAAGCTACAATATTAGAAGTATATATAAAACTATAATTATTTTACTTCAAAATCTTTAGTAAAGTAAAAGGCTCTGCCTGATTTATCAATTCCCCTAACTACTAGTGTATAAGTAGTAGAGACATTGGAAGTACGGAATTTTATCTGCATTTCTCCTTTATTAATATCAGGACTTGGGCTCCAATACAATGTAGTGCGGGTATCGGGAGTATTTGACTCTTTAATCAAATATCCATTATCAAAATCTTTATAAAAATTCAAGAAATTATAATTAATCATTAATGCAGAATTGGCAAAATTAAAGCCGCCAAAGTCATTATTATTAGTAATAAAATTAATAATTCCTCCAAAACTAGCATCACCTAATTGATAATATTGTTTAACAACTTCAATCCTGTTTATCGACTTAGGGCTAATATTAAGTATTGGTTCTATATCATTTACTGCAACAAAATCAATCATTATTAATGGATCCAGAAATAGTGGCACCTCATTTTCGCCATAAATCCTAACTTTGGTTTTCTTCTTTTCTTTAAATAAACGAGCTCCATTTGGCACTTCTGTGAAATACATGCTCAAAGATGGCAAATCAATATAATCCATTATTACAGTAGTTTGGTCGGGCTCGTAATAAAAAGGGACTATTTTTTTATCATTTTTACTTGTTTCAATATCACTCTCCATAAAGAAGCTAGTATTAATAGCTACACTTTGAGAAAGCAGCAGCGCTAATTCTTTTTCCTCTTCAGTTAGTCGTAATTCTTTATTTAATAAGTAGTTACTGTAAATATCATTATCTCTAATAATAAATACTTGAGCATTATTGTCTATGGTATCAGTAGAAATATATACTTCGTGCTCATTATATATATTAGGCATACTTACATAGAAATACCCATTGGAATCACTAATAACTGTCTGCGTAGTTTTAGCTCCCATAACACTTACAAATATACGCTTCCGATTATATGTATTACTACTATCGGTATTAGAAATCTTTGCTATTAATGTAAAACCTCTATCTTCATCAAATATAACTGTAGAGTCAATTTCAATACTTCCAATTTGCTCAGCCTTTAGTTTATTAACTGCAAAAGCTAGCTTTGGAATCACCGAAACTGAAACCGAAGAAGATATACAATTTCCAGTATCAAGCTTTATGCTAAAGTTCACTTCTGAATTTGGAGAATATTTTTGTGACAGGCCATTAACTACAATCTTATTTTTGTCAATATTAATTGAGTCAATGCTAAGTTTTATACTCTGATTAATCCCAGCATTTAATGTACTCTCATCATCAATGTTAATAATTCTCAACTCAATAAATGCGTAAGAAAGTGGCTCAATTCGCATTTTACGGGTATAAGCTCTAACAATATAATAACCACTTTTTAAGGAATTAGGAATCAAAAACTGTCCTTTACCCTCCCCATTTATCAGCTTGGTTTTCAGAGTAGATTTTATATTTCCCTCTTGGCTAATTAGGTCACAATACACAAAATCGTTCTTTCTTGTTTCATTATTCAGAAACTCCGGAATAATAATACTAAGCCCTATTGTTTCGCCAACAACATAGAAACTCTTATCAGAATTAAGCTCTATGGAATAATCTATATCCGAATGTTGAGCATATAACAAATTAATAGGAATAATAATTCCTAAGAATATTATAAAAATACTCCTTATACTTTGTCTATTTATATATTTAATAATCATTATTATCTGCTTTTAAGGCCAAAATACTGGTTTCTGAGTAACACCACCCATTTTTGA
>JAOZSY010000201.1 GCA_029939445.1 Bacteroidales bacterium | reverse complement strand
TTTAAAGTTGCTTGTATTTGCTATCTTTTGCCATCTATTTTTATCCTTAGTTGTATTTCCTTTTATAAATTTTATATAAAAAAGTGAATATAAATCAATTAGCTTGTATATGGTATCTTTCTTTTTTTTGTTAAAAGGTAACTGTTTTACTATAAAGCCACTTTCGTAAAGGTCAGTAATTGCTCTTGTTAAGATGCCACCATCACCAAGTTTTGATTTCTTAATTAGTATTTCCCTATTCATTCCGTTAGGAGATGCCGCTAATGCTTCAATTATACGCATATGTTTATCAGCATTCTTAAATAAGGAGTAATACAACTGCTCATATTCATTTGATAGTAGCCCTGTTGGGTTAAAACATAGTTCATTTATTAGCTGCTCGCTACTTTTGCCAGTGGTTAGTTCATTTAAATAGAATGGTATTCCTCCCATTACCATATATAATTGTATAATGTGGTAGCGTGATAATTTTATTTTTTTATACTTCAAAAAAGCTTCAGTTTCTTGTAGTGTAAAAGGCTCAAGTTTTATTCTATTGGTAATTCTATTATGTAATCCACCTTTGGATTTCATAAGTTTTCGTTGCATCCACGAGGCTGCTGACCCGCATACTATCAGTATTACATGATCCATTTGTGATACGTGCTGATTCCAAAAATATTCCAAAGCGGTAATAAAACCCGATTTTGGTCTATCGAGCCATGGCAATTCGTCAATGAATACGACGGTTTTCTTTTTTCGACCTTTTAAAGTATATAAATAGTCTGCTAGATATGCAAAAGCTGTATTCCAGTTCTTAGGCTTGCTAGTTTCTTTTTTGCCCTTTGTTCGTGTAATATACTCTCCAAAAAAGTTGTCGAGTTGATTTTTAGTACTTTCTTCGAAAGAACCTGTAAATGCAAACTGAATATGTTGTTTAAAATATTCGCGAATAAGAAATGTTTTCCCTACTCGTCGCCTTCCATACATTGCCATAAACTTTGGCTCATTTGAGTTGAGTAATTTTTCAAAAATACGCATCTCTATATCCCTGCCTAATATTCTTGTATCCATTTTTGTAATTCTTTATATATCAGCACAAAGATATAAAAAATATTAATATCAAGTGGAGGAATCTTATAAAATACAATAGATTACTCCACTTGATATATTTATAAAGTGGAGAAATCTATCTAAAAAGACTAGATTTCTCCACTTAATCTATCTTTATTAGATAATATTTAGCTTATTTTATTCCTTTAAATTAACCTCACTATTTATTCCTACTTTTGCAATAATTAATAATTGTAAAATTGAAATGATGGACAACGATATATTGAATAAAATTAATGAGGTTTTAGACTCATTTTTTAAGGAGAATAAAGAGGTAAATTGTATTGCCTTAAAGAGCATTATGCCTTTAATGGTTAAAGCAGGTGTTTTTAATAAGGATATTAGAAAAGGCTTGCCACTACGTAAGGTTCTTCGGGAATTGGATAAAGAAAAAACTCTAGATAAAGTTCCATTGGCTTTTGCACATAGAGTAGAAAAAGATGTTTATTGGTATTTTAGAAGACCAGAAACAGATTGCGATTTGATTAAAATAAATGATGGCCCAACAAAAAAAGAGATAGCTCTTAAAAAGCATGAAGCTAGTGATGAGTTTTATGTGCTGAGTTTATGCGATGAAGTTCTAGAGCAAAAATCTGCTCGTCAGCATAGATTTAAATTCCTTGTGGGTGATTTGCATAAGGATGGGCATGCTCGTACAATGCTTCCTTTGGATGCCTTTTATGAGAAATCTAGTTTAGTTATTGAGTACGATCCTAAGTTTTCGGAAGAAGCTGATGAGGGTAAGCTTGATAGAAAAACTAATAGTGGAATTAGTAGGAGAGAGCAGCGCGAAATTTATGATAATCGTAAAAAGGAGGTTTTAAGCGATAGGGGAATTAAACTATTAAGAATAATGTATTCTGATTTTGATACTGATGATAATAATAGGATTATACGCGAAGATGAAAAAGTAGTAGAGGTATTGGAAAAGTTGATTGCAGAAACTACTAAAAAGGGATAAGACCTTAAACAAAAGATATATTATGGTGAGATTTTTTATTAAATCTCACCATTTTTGGTTTTATAAGTATCGATTAACTCACTAAGCTTTCTTGTTTTTAGACTCCATAAACTCTTTCATGGCACTTAGTGCCTTAGTTCCATATACAATAGAAGGAGCACCGCCCATCATCACACTTACTCCAATAGTTTCAGCAATGTCGCCAACCGTAGCTCCACTTTCTAGTGCTTGTTTTGTATGAGAAATAAGACATCCTTCGCATCTTATGGCAATGGAAATGCCCAAAGCAATTAACTCCTTGGTTTGCATTGTAAGGCTTTCGTCTTTTGCAATTGCCTTATGTATTCCATTAAAACTTTTTATGGTTTCTGGAATTTCAGCACCTAATTCATGCATTCCTTTCATTAGTTCTATGTACTTCTGTTCTGATTTTGTCATAATAATTCGTTTTGAACAAAAATAGATAGAATTTATCATTTGTAAAAAAAAATAAAGGTGATTAATAACATCTTATTAATCACCTTTATAAATTCCCAGTTATTTTTTTTAAAAAAACTATCGAAGTGTTGCTCCCAATTCTTTTTCAAGGATAAAAATAATCTTTTTCATTATTTTATCAATGGTTTTATCTTTTAGTGTTTTATCTTTATCTTGAAAAATAAGGCTAATTGCGTAAGATTTCTTTCCCTTTTCAACGCCTTTGCCTTCGTAAACATCAAATAGGTTTACATTCTGAAGTAGTTTTTTATCAACCTTGTTTGCTATTGCAGCTATTTGATCATAATTTACACTACTACTTACTAATAAAGCTAAGTCGCGTCGTACTGCAGGGAATTTAGCCATATCAGTAAACTGTACTTTAAACTTATTAAGTATCGAAAGTAAATTGTCGAAATTTATATCCAGATAGAATACTTCTTGATTAATATCTAATTCCTTACTTAAGTTATTAGCAACTTTACCAATTGTAGCAATTAGCTTATTGCCAAACAAATAATCAAGAGCAAAAGCAAAGTTATGGTCTTTACTGTCCTTAACTTTAAGTTTGTCAGTTGAAATGCCAAATCTTTTTAGCAGTTTTATAAGTATATCTTTTAAGTCATAAAAGTTAGAGTCACTTTGCTTGTAGTTCCAGTTCTCTTTGGCACTTTTGCCACTCATAAATAATGCTAGGTGAGTGCTCTCATGAAATTTTTCTGTAACATCAGTAGCTTCTTCATTCTGGATTTTATAATGTTTTCCAAATTCAAAAAAGCGAATATCAAAAGACTTATAGTTGATGTTTCGTTTTATGCTTTCTAAGCCTCCAAAAACAAGATTCTGACGCATAACATTCAGCTCAGAGCTTAATGGGTTTAGAATTTTAATACTATCTACTGCTTGAAAACCTTCTTTATTCTCAAAATAAGAAGCCTTAGTAAGCGAATTATTCATTATTTCATTAAAGCCATTTGAAACTAGGAACTCAGAAATTAGATTCTGTATATAATCTCTCTCAGGCTTATCAATAAAGTTTATGGAAGAGCGTATTTGAGTGTCGAATTCAATATTATTATAACCAAATACCCGAAGCACTTCCTCTACAATATCTACCTCACGAGTTACATCTACTTTAAAAGTAGGAACCTCAATTGTAAGCATATCAGCATCTTCATTAAGGATAATCATATCCAAATCCTTAATGATGGATTTAACCATTGTTCTGTCAATTTCCTGACCAATAAGTTTATTTAGCTTATCGTATCGCAAATCTACATTCCAATTATTAAGCTTGCGAGGATATTCATCTTTAATTTCTGAAGCAATATCTCCTCCTGCAATTTCTTGAATAAGCATAGCAGCTCTTTTCAATGCATAAACAGTAATATTGGCATCGGCACCACGCTCAAAACGGAATGATGCATCTGTCTTTAGTGTGTGGCGTTTAGAAGTCTTACGAACACTCACCGCGTCAAAATACGCACTCTCAATAAATATATTTTTTGTTGTTTCAGTAACTCCACTATTTGCGCCGCCAAATACACCAGCAATACACATAGGCTTATCAGCATCGCAAATCATTAAATCCTCGCTATGCATTTTTCTTTCTACATCATCTAATGTAGTAAACTTGGTATCGTTTTTTAGGTTTTTAATAATAATCTTAGCTCCACTTATTTTATCATAATCAAAAATATGAAGTGGGTGCCCTGTTTCCATTAGTACATAATTACTAATATCCACAATGTTATTTATTGGTCGTAAACCTACAGCTTTAAGTGCATTTTTCAGCCATTCTGGAGATTCCTCTACTTTTATATTCTCAATACATAGTCCTGAGTATCTAGCACAAGCATTAGTATTCTTTATCTCTATATTAATTGGAAGATTAGAATTATCAGTTTTAAAACCTTCAACAGATGGTTTATTAAGCTTAAGTTTTTTCTCAGGATAAAAACGATTGATTACCGCTACCAAATCACGAGCAGAGCCAATATGCGAAGTGGCATCAGCACGGTTAGGTGTCAATCCTATTTCATATACATAATCAATCTCTACGGGAAAATATTTTGAAGCATCGGCACCAGTTTCATAACTATTGTCAACAACCATAATCCCATCATGCGATTCTCCAATCTGAAGTTCATCTTCGGCGCAAATCATACCCATGGAAGCTTCGCCCCTAATCTTAGATTTTTTGATAACAAAACTTTCATCGCCATCGTATAGAGTAGCGCCTACAGTGGCAACTAATACTGTTTGCCCTTTGGCAACATTAGGCGCGCCACATACAATTGGAAGCAATTCGCCA
>JAOZSY010000200.1 GCA_029939445.1 Bacteroidales bacterium | reverse complement strand
TAATTCCGTGCATAGTGTATTTAGTGGTTTCCCTGCTAGCAGTAATAAATCAGGAGGAGCTATTATTATTACAAATAATCAATCAAGTAGTGTTAATCATGTTGTAATTACTTATTGTGACTTTATTTCTTATACATACAATAACAATGATTATATAACAAATCAAAAGGCTATTACACTAAAAGGCTGTGCTAATGCCGAAGTATATGCTAATACTATAATTATTGATGATAACTATAGTAATTTTGAAAAACATGGAATATATTTAGATGATTGTAGTGGGTTTACTTTAGAAAATAATAATATTACTGCAATACAGAACTCTGGAGGAGGAGTTAATCAAACTTATGGTATCTTAATCCAAAACTCAGGAATTCAAACTAATCAGATTTACAGAAACAATCTCACTAATTGTGAGTTTGGAATAAGAGCACAAGGTAAAAATAGAGGGAATGCACCGTTTAATCTGCCAGACCAAGGATTAAAATTCCTATGCAATAATTTTAGTAGTTATAATACCGCCTATTATATGAGTGCTATATCAACCACATCTGCTCTAATAAACAATAGTGTGAGTAAATATCAACAGGGAGCACTTTCCATGTCTGCAACAGATGCCTCGCCTAATTTTAATCGTACACCAGACAGGGGTCTTGTAAATGGTTCTGACCACGATTTTTATGTTGAGGGTAGTTTGTCGGGATTTGATATTAATTATATTGAACCTACTAATCCAGTGGTTTATGAATTGCATTATTATTCAAATAATACAGTGTCACGAAGTACAGACCAATTAACTTCAAGTACCACACCTCATTGTGAATCACGATTGCCTTGCAAAGGAATGAACTGTGCTGTTCTAATGGATCCACAATCAATTCATATGTACGAATCTAGCTATTCAGCACTTAAAGTTCAACTTAATGATTTAGTAAATGCAGGAGGTCATGACTATTTGTACGATCTTGTATTTAATGTTTCATATTCAAATGTAGATAATGTATATAATGAATTATTAAATTCAACACCATCGCATGATATTTTGGCTTTGGCTTGTGAAAATGATATTTTTATAACAGATATGGTTGAGGGTATTCTAGTGGCAAACAGTTATGGTATTAAGTCCAATGATGTTCGTACAGCCTTAAATAAAAGAATAGAAAAACTTACTCAACCACAGCTTGATAATATTTATACTGCTGCCGAATCATTAAGTGAGTATGAGCAATTGATGATGCAGGTAGATAATATTAATACCGAATATATGCGACTAATGAATAGCTCATTAAATGTATTATATAATAGGGATATAATTCCTATGGATAGTGTAAGGCAATATTTAACCTCAATTGGCGATTTTATTTCCACTATACAATTAATAGAGATTGAGTTTACAGAAAGAGATTTAGATGCAGCACAAAGCTTATTTAATAGTATTAGTACAACTACTAATGAGCAAGATGAGATTGATGATTATTCCAACTTATATAATAATGTGTTATTCGATATTTATGAAAATCATGATGGTGAATTTGCAGCCATGTCCACAACCCAAATAGCAATATTAAATGGATTGAAAGATCAAGAAAGTTATGCAGCTGGAATTTCAAAGTCATTATTATCACAATATGCAGATTATAATTGGATTGATACATACTATCCTATTACTTCCAAAAATAGTGCGAGAAGAGCTAATTCTGAAATTATTAGTAACTCAACAGTAGGTATTAAATATTATCCTAACCCTGCACAGAATAGTCTAAGGGTAATAATGCCTGATAATGCAATATCTGATGTACAATTATTGATAACAGATGTAAGTGGAAGAATAGTATTGAATCAGATTATTACACAACAGAAAAGCTTATTAAATATTAGTAACTTATCTAATGGTATTTATCTTATTAGAACAGTAATAAATAATGATGTGAAAATTTCTAAACTAATTATCAATAAATAAAACTATGCGGATAATATTTTTGTTAAATATACTATTTACAACAATTATTTTGAATGCCCAGATAAGGGAAGTGCAAGTGCGCTTCCCTTTACCAGGTGAAGTTCCTAGGCAAATGAAATTGAATATTGATGAGAATATTCCATTTATACATAAATCAGATTATTTGCCTATAGTTAAAAATAATAATGGATATTTAGATACCACTTATAGAATTAAATATTCCGATACTTTTTCAGATGTAAATGATTGGGATTCGGCATACTTTGTAAGTGCTTATGTTAGAGATTCAACTCATTATTATTATGATCCAGATCATCCTACATTACTTGGGTTGTTAAAGGTTGATTATTCAGGGAATATAATCTGGAAAAGAACGGATAGTGTGATGAGAGGAGACCATTTTAGCCTTACATTAAATACCGGAATGATACAATTGTCAGATGGCAATTTTTTAAATGTAGGTTTTGTAGATAATGACTATAATAATTGGAAAAATTACGATTGGCGGGTAGCTATTTATACAAAATTTGATACTGATGGGAATACAATTTGGCAAAAAACATATAAGGATACCACCTATTTAAAGAGTGGAGATTGGCCAAGGAATGTTGTTCCTGAGACAGATGGAGGTTTTACGATTGCCGCATTAATTCCATCAGATTCTAAGCATTTGAATCCTTATGATACTTCTGACATCTATTTATATACCGATACGACATATATTGGCTTAATCCGTTATGACAGTTTAGGCAATGAAGTGTCTCGCAAACGTCATTTTATTGGTGGACACCCTGTTACACCTAGTATTGGTTTGCTAATGGAGCAAAAAGATGGAGGCTATATTGTTGGTGGAGTGAATTATTTTTCGGGAGATTTAAGGTCATATTATTTACTCAAAACAGACTCTATGTTTAATTGGGAATGGAGGAAGTTGGTTAGTCAAACATCCACTAGTTATCCCTTGATAGACCTATTGCCTTTGAGCCAAAATAAGTATTATTTCTCATTACTTAAAGTCGACACACCAATTGTATATGATGCTCATGGTAACAAATACTATAATGGTTATCATCAAACAGGTGTTATGGATAGTTTATTTAACATATTAAAAGATACGATGTTTGTTAGAAATCTAGCTTTGTATTTTGGTGGACCAAGTTATTATTCAAGCTTGGGCAATGTCAGGGGTTTAGATACTTCAAAAACAGGAGAAATGATAGTTTGTTCATATATTAATGATGGCGGAGCATATTTGATGAATATGGGTAATGGTACAAATTATAAATGGGGTAACTGGATTGCAAATTTTCCCTATTTCCGTGAAGAGCCATATAAAATGCGTCGAGCTCATGATGGAGGCTATTTGATTGTAGGCAGAAGTTATCGCTCAGGAGTTGGCGGCTGGTTTGTAAAAACTGATAGCAATGGTTTTGCTTTGCCAAATGGAGCAGATACGCTATATCATATTGGGTTTGAAGAGAAAGGGATTTTGAAAACGATTGATATAATAGCTTACCCTAATCCAACTTCTGATTTTGTTAGCCTACAGTTTGATAAATTAGTTGATGGTGATATTGAGGTTTCAGTTTTTGATTTTAGTGGAAGATTATTATTTAACAAAAAATATGCAAACAGAAAGACAATTAAACTAAATTTAACAAGCTTAGCCAAAGGAATATATCTAATAAATATTAGTATTAATAACGGTAGTAAATTGGCTGTAAAAGTTATAAAAAAATAATGAAATTTAAACCCTCGCCAAAGCAGCCATACACATCCTGCAAACGTCAAAACCCATCGCAAAAGCCTTTTGCAGCAAGAGTATGTCTGCCCCTCCGCAAAGAAAAGCCCAGACAGACAACACGCGATATGCTCCATGCCTAATTTAATGTAGGCTGAACGTTTATTCTTATTAGATTAGCCTCTTAGAATAATTAATAATTTAAGCAATGAAAACGGCACGTAGCATATCGCCAACCGTTGGGCATCATGCGCAAATTATCAGAAATAAATTGAATATATTAGGTGATAATTTTTGATATTAAATAGGATTAATGAAAAAAGTAATAGTATTATTAATAGTGTTTTTCTGCTCCGGAAACTTGTTTTCTCAACAGGATTCAGTATTCATTAAACACAGTAAAGATTGGACTGCTGATACATTAACTTATGTTACAGATACAGTACTCTTTAATTCAGGTATGACAAGGAATTTATTAATAGGTACAGCCATAATGCCATGGACACGCAACCAAATGGATGCTTTGGGTTTTGGTTTGTATTTTAATAGTGTATCAAAATCAGATTGTAAAAATAGTGGTAGTATGGCATATATGAGTGTTGATAGAATAAATTCAATTGATATTACAGACTCTTCTTTAATCGTTGATATAAATATTTATGACAATTGTTGTTATGATTTTCTTTGTGATATTTCAGTAGATAGTTTAGGAGTTTTAAACTTAATCTATTATGGTTATGGAACAAATTGTGCGTGTAATTGTTGTTTTGGATTAATCTATAATTTTGAAATAGTAAAAGACCCTGACTACGGAAAGATTACAGCAGTAATGATTAATAATGATAAAAGAACACTGAAAAGAATAAAAAAACACGATGCCCAACAATAAATATACTCCATGCCGAGTTAAGTCATAGAGTGAAAGCTTATTATAATTAATTTAACTTGTTGAATAAATTGAAAATAGAAGTAATTAAATCGTCACGTAGCATATTCGAGACGTTGTGCTTAATTTAAAAAAATGGAGAAAGTTATACCAATAATGATTTTCCTTGTTATAGTCATGAATGGACTATGGTATTGGATAAAATTTACACTAAAAGAAAATGGATACTCTGTGAGCTGGTTTTGGAATCACTTTCCTGATATTCCAAATATGTTTAGACTTGCTAAAAGAACT
>JAOZSY010000199.1 GCA_029939445.1 Bacteroidales bacterium | reverse complement strand
CTTCATCAATATAGCCTCCAAAGTATGAAGATACATTTCCTTTTTGACCGATAAATAAATTATCACTTGAATGATTATTCAATGTTTTAGCAGTATTAGTGCCAGAAGTTACATCAACTCCATTTACATATAGTTTAGTAGTATTTGTTGTAGAGTTACAAATAACTGCAATATGATTCCATGAATCTAAAGTAAGAGTAGCATCTCCAGTAGTATTAATAGCCGCCCAACCAGAACCATTATAATAGTAAAAGTACCAATCTTCAACATCTCCATTATTATCACCATCCCACATCACCAATGCAAAAGAATAATACCTTTGTAAAATCCTATCATATTCCTCAACTCTACCATCTACTGGATAAATCCAAGCTTCAATGGTATAATCATCAGCCCCATTCATTCTTTGCAAAATATCATTATCAACTCTTTTCACATAATCATTACTCCCATCAAACTCAAGATAACTCACATTCTGACCAAAAGACAAAGATTCAATTCCAAAGAAAATGCTTATAAATACTAATAATCTTAAAAAGTAATTTTTTTTCATAATTATTGCTCCGCTAAATAAATGATCTTACAAATAAACTTTAATATAAAGAACCGACTATACAACAGTTTGCTCAATATTAGATGTTCTTTTTTAGTATATATAAATTATATATGATACTAGTATATATATTAAGACGCTTAAAAAACGAAATTACCCTTATAGTAAAATGAAATTTTAACTAATTAAACTTTTAGCTTGAATTTTTTATCTAAATTTTAAGAAATAATTGTCAATACAAATACGTCGCTAAAATAATAAAATATATTGGAATATATCTATTAAACGTATTTGCATAACTATTTGATTATACAATATATAGCTTATGGAATAAACTATATAAATATATACAAATTACTTTTTTAGACCTAAAAAATAACAAATGATATTTACATCTTTACAATAATTACTACCTCTCCACCAACTTAATACTAAATACCTTCTCCACTCCTGCTCTCAGTACTTTAATAGAAACTGTATCACCAGGCTTATGTTTTTTGAGCTCATCAGAGTATTGTTTTAGGTCTTCTACTTTAGCATTATCAATACCCACAATAATATCTCCTGTCATTACTCCTGCCGTAGCGGCGGCCGAAGCTTCTACCACAGAGCCTACTTTTACTCCTTTGCCATGATTAGCAAAATCAGGAATAATTCCTGTACCCACTCTTTTCGAGTTACTAGGCTTATGAGAAGGCATAGAGCTTTTTGCTGAAGCATTTTCACCAGTAAATGGCATTGCATTCTCCCTGTCGGCTAGGTAAAGCAATACTTCCTTAGCAACAGTACAAACCTTCACTAGGCCTTTGCCATCTATCTTATCATATGTGTCACTAGGACGATGATAATTCTGTGTAGGACCAGTAAAAAGTTGAATTGCGGGAATTCCTTGCTCAATAAACGACATCTGATCGCTAGCGTCAAGCTGTTTTTCTATTACTTCACTTTGAACACCAGTGGTATAGTTTGTGCCCATAAATATAAACTTCCATTCACGAGCAGTATTTGCATTTAGCACCAATAGTTTAGTATCAAAAAGACTACCATCTGTATCAATATTCACATTGGCAAAAAACTCTCCTTTATTATTTTCATGGTAATTCTTTACAAAATATCTTGAGCCAATAAGCCCTGCCTCTTCGGCTGTACAAGCTAGAAATATAATACTACGTTTAGGTTTATTTTTACCCATTGCACGAGCCAGTTCCATTATAGTGGCAACACCACTGGCATTGTCATCAGCACCATAATGAATTTTACCCTCATTACCTTTGCGTACATCAGGCCAGCCAAGTCCCAAATGATCGTAATGAGCAGAAATTACAACAGGATTATCCTTTAGTTTTGGGTCAGTTCCTTCAATTACACCAATAACATTATAAAGATCAATATTGCCTTTATCATCAAATCTATGAGAGAATTTCTGATAGTATGCACCATCATATTTTTTTAATCCAGCTTTTTGAAATTCCGTAGCAATATATTTAGCAACTTCATCAATTTCTGGCGTTCCTATTCCTCTACCCTTCATTTCCTCTGATGCCATAAATTTAATATCTGCCATCATTCTTTTCTCAGAAAATACTGGTTTTAAATATGCCAATGCTTTTCTCTCTTCGGTAAGGGTAATTTTATTAGCCCCTTTGTCCAAATTCTTGATTAAAGGAGAATTAAATATTGGCCACTGACCCTTTGCAATATTTGTTGGTTCACTACCACTAAATGCCAAATAGCTGTATTTTCCATAATGAGGCAACTTACGCACAAGACCTGCTATGGCTTCTGCATTATCCGTGGCAATAAATATATTTTGCTTCCCAGCTATATCTTTATCAAAACTTGTAAATACAAAGCTACTGCCTTCTTTTACAAGTCTTTTGCCCTCATATATTACTGAATCTTCTGCTATATTTGATTTATAATTCTCCATTTCAAAATCAACAGCAGATATATACTTATTATCAAATCCTAAAATCCAAAGAGTTTTTTCTTTTGGCAATTCCTTAATATCACTATCATATTTTACTTCAAAATTATCATTATCAGCTGCTTGCCATTGCTTTGCTAGTTCCTCATATAATAAGCGCTGCTCTTTACTAGCTTTCTTTGGCAGAATAATTAGATTCTCTTTACTTCCCCATATTTTAGACAATGAAGGTGGCACTTCATCCTGAGTAAGAATTCTAAATACATCATAAAGCGGATCCACAAATAGTTTTAATGGTTTTGCGGATATATTTAATTGAAAATCTTGTTTCTTAGAATCCATATTTACCACAAACTCTTCAGCACCATTTTTAGTAACCACATATACAGGAATATCTATATTAAAAGCTTCAGATGTCTGCTGTTGTTCCATAGATAGATGTAGGCGATATTTACCACCATAACTATCAATTTTATAATCACTAATTGCAATTTGTGGCGCCCCTAACCTATTTACCCACTGCTCAAAAAATGGTTTTAAATCCATATCAGCAACTTCCTCCATTGCTATTCTTATATCGTCATAAGAAGCCGCTTTATACTTATTATTATCATAAAAAAGCTTCATTCCTTTAATAAAGGTTTCATCACCAACTTTACGACGCAACATTTGCCACATCATAAGTGCTTTGCCATAACCAATAGCTTCGCTAGGTCCATCACTACGATTAATAAATGTAGAAAGTGCAAAATCATTGCTCTCATCAACATAATTACTAAACTTCTGCAAAGTAGAACGGCGATAATCTTGCCCAGCACCTCTTTGTTCCTTAATAAGATGGTCGGCCATATAAGCAGTTATACCTTCGCACCAATTACCAGACTCAAAATCTACATAAACGCTATTTCCCCACCAATTATGAAGCAACTCATGTGGGTATGATGAATGAAGAATAAATGGAAAACGAATTACTTTCTCTCCTAATAGAGTAAATGAAGGCATTCCATATCCTGTTTCCCAAAAGTTTTCTACCAAAGCAAACTTAGTATATGGATAATCGCCAAGCATCTCCACATACATATTCATATATTGCTCGGTAACTTCCAAGTATTTATTAGCAATTCCTTCGTCAGGAGTACGCAAAAAAGCCATTGCCATTACGCCATTGCCCATTTCATAAGAATACTCCGTAAATTTAGCACCTATTAAATAAATTTCTTCTTGTGGTTTGTCACAAAACCAAGAATCAGTATGTGTAGTTTCCGTTGTACTAACACTAACTCTCTCGCCCGTAGATACATTACTCCAGTCAGAAGGCAGTTCAGTTGTTAATGTATAAGTATAAACCTTATCTTTAAAAGTAGGAATCCAGTATGTAGAACCAGCAAGATATGTTCCTTGCTCCGATATTATTCCTGAAATATATGTAAAACCTCTTTGGTAATTTTCGCCACTATTATCTTCTTTAGGAGCTATTTTTCCTTTATAAGAAATAACAAATTCCTTTGCTTTTCCTTTTATCTTCCATAAAGCAGTTTTCACTTCCGATGATTCTCTATCCATTCCCACATTATTAGCAGTATTAGTATTCTCAACTTTAGAAATACTAATATTCTTTGAATTTGAGAATGGTACTAAATCCGAATTTAGCAGAAAAGTATTGTCATAATCACCATTGATTGTAATGGAATCAGTAACGGTAATAGTTGAAGTACTAATATCAACTTTTACATTCAAATTATGGTTTACAATATTCTCATTTTGAGAATAGACCATAGAGCTCATTAATAGAGCAATACTTATAAATAGTCCTTTAATCATTGGTATATAGTTTAATAATTATCATAAAAAAACAAAGATAAGAGAATTTAGTTCTTAAAATATAGCAATATGTAGGTATTTTGGGAGAGGTAAAGGTATTACATATTTCTCAAATTACTATAATGATTAACGATTGCAGAATAACGATTATAGATTGTAGATTTTCCAAATCAAAGCATATCATTAATCTTAATTCGATATCTTAAATCTACTTTATCCTTAAAAAAAGATTATAGGTTTTTAGTTTAATTGGCACATCACTTTAGATCATGATTGCCCGAAGCTTCTCGTTCTTTTTCAAGATGGTCGGTAAATAAAATACCATTCAAGTGATCAATTTCGTGCTGAAAAATTACTGCCGTAAAATCTTCTATCATCTCACAAATATGCTCTCCCTTAGGATTATCGTATTGCAAGAGAATAGAATATGCTCGCATATTTAAACTATCCATTATATCAGGAATAGAAAGACAGCCTTCCAATACCGTTTGTTTAAGCTCCGAGTATTTATCAATTTGAGGATTATAATACACCTCAAAAGGCTCTTGCTCCTTGTCAAAACGCTGAACCCAAATAATATTTTTAAGAA
>JAOZSY010000446.1 GCA_029939445.1 Bacteroidales bacterium | reverse complement strand
ACACCAGCAATGTCAGAGAATGATATATTATCTAAACTCCTCTGCCACTGGTAAGTAAAACCACCAGCACCACCCGTTGGAGGTGTTGGTAGTATTGTTCCTGCACTTTGCTGAACACAAAGTAAGGTATCAATAGGGTAAATAACATTACCCTTAATTTCTGGAATAATATTTACCGTAGCAATATCGGAGGTATCTCTTGGACATACTCCAGATTTAACAATTACTCTATAGAAAGTACTATCCGTTAAATTAGCAAAACTAAGAGCATCGCTAGTATTAGCAATATCAGATAATGTAGAAAAATCAGAAATAGTATCCGATTGCCATTTCAGAACAGTTCCTACTCTATTATGTAAGTTTACACTTCCTGAATTACCATCGTAACATAATGTTTGATCCACAGGATTTAACACACCACCATCTGAGGTTGGGTAGGTTGTTACGGAAAAAGATGGACCATATATTCTACAATTATTAGACGTAACCTTTCGTTTATAGAAAATAGTTTCAACACCTGTTGGTATTGTGGAATGAGTTATATAATCTTCACTTGAATGTGGGCTCGGAGCAGTATGCCAATTATGGTTATTATAACTCTTTCTCCACGAATAATTATACGTTCCATCACCACCAGTAGGTGTTGCTGCATCAAGGATTGAGATTTCTCCTTGACATAAAGTATCGTCAGTTGCAACACTAGAATCATGAATTCCTGGAAGAATTGTCAACATTTTAGTTATAGTATCAAAACATCCCAAACTAGTAGTTACTTTATGGGTAATATATACATCTCCTTGGTGCAGATACTTATGAGTTGGATTCTTACTAGTAGATGTAGAACCACCAACATCGCCAAACTCATAATGCCAGCTATTAACACTATGGTCAGGATCATTATCCATACTAGAGTCATAAAATTTTACCCGCATATTAACACAAGACTGTCCAGCAATAGCATCTGTTGTATAATTTGCCGTTGGTCGAGAACCAATAACTATTGCTGACAAATTAGGAAAATATGCAACTTCGCCACAAGCTCCCACAAGAGCAGGGTCATCTTCAAGAGTCATTTTCACAGTAAAAGTTCCTTGTGTACTATACGTATGAGTTATATCAAAAGATGCGGGAGGATTAGAAGCATCTGCCAAAGTTGTATCAAAAGCTACAGTAGCATCACCAAAGTCAAATCTTACCTTTTTAACATCATGCAAGCCATAAACTGTAAACACCGCTACAGGATCCGAAGGGCTTTGCAAACAAGGTTGATCCAAAGTCATTGATATAGAATCATAATATGGACCATCAACTTTTACAGCTGTTATTATCTTTGAAGTATCAATACAACCACCCAAACTTGTTGTTATTAACTGAACATCAAACTCTCCTGGATAGAAAAATATATTCGTAGGATTTTCTTTTCTGGAAGTAGAAGCAAGAGCGTCGCCAAATTCCCATTCCCAAGTTTTTGTATTAGTTGATGTATTTGTAT
>JAOZSY010000198.1:3341-4913 GCA_029939445.1 Bacteroidales bacterium | reverse complement strand
TAATAATGATAATATCAAAAAAAATGTTGGTATTATTCGTTTACCTTCTTTATGTAATTTGTAAGCCATTTTATAAGTTTTAATATTAATGCAAATTTAAGAAAAAAGCATGATAAATACAATTGCAACTGGAACAGCTACAAATACTCCATCAAATCTGTCTAGAATTCCTCCATGACCAGGAAGTATATTTCCTGAATCTTTTATGTTTAAACTACGTTTAAACATACTTTGAATTAAATCGCCATAAACGCTAGCAATACTAATTGTAAAAGCATACGCAATCCATGTAATGGTATTTAAATCAGAGTAGTATATCGAGAACACATAGCCAACAATTGATGCAGCAATTAATCCTCCAAAGAATCCTTCCCACGATTTTTTTGGCGATATTCTTTCGAAGAGTCTATGTTTGCCAATGCTTATTCCTGTTAAGTAAGCAAAGGTGTCGGATGTCCATATAATAATAAAGAAAGCTAGGATAAAGTGGAAAGTTTCTTCACCTTTAAAACCATGATAGAAAAGAAAATTGAGCATGCCAAAAGTTAATCCAACATATAATATTCCGAAAATTGTTATTGATATATTTGGAATTGGATATTTACTATCTCTATATAATTCTCGAATTGGAATTATAAAAAATAATACTAGAACTATACTTAAATATAAAGCGTTTAGGTATCCTAATGCAATAAGTGCAACTATAATATAAAGTATTCCTGAAATTATAGTACCAAAAATTGTTTGTGCTCTATAATTAGTATTAGAGAGTGTTTTGTAAAATTCATAAGTACCAAGTACAGTAGTTACTAAGAATAGGCCAGCGAATGTAAATTTGCTTAACAAAATGCTTCCAACTATTGATAATACAATTATTGCTCCCGTAAGACTTCTTAATGCTAATTCTTTCATATTATTTTTTATAATATATTTTCCTCCGTTAAAAAAACAATTAAACTCCTTGGGCCATGTGCTCCCAATACAAGCGTTTTTTCTATATCAGCAGTACGACTAGGGCCAGATATTAGAGTTGTCATACTTGGCAAATTACCATCATATTTTTCAACTATAAGTTCAAGTGCATCTTTTACTGTTTCTACAATTTGCTCCCGATGCGCTATTACAACATGAATGTCAGGAATAAAATTTAATTGTCGGCCACTATCTTGTTTAGAGCTTACCATTACGCTTCCAAGTCTAGCAACTAAAGCTTCACATAATGTTACAGATATCTTAATGTTCTCTGCTCGTTCTTCACCATCAGCAATATCAATGTCGAGATTTGCAAGTAAATCAGTTATTGAAGCATCCTTAATATGTACTTTGCTTATTTTATTAGATTTAAATAATCTACTAATATTATTATATAATTCTTCTCTGTTTTCGCAATATACAAAATGCCCATCTAATTGATTCAATTCTTTAGCAAAGGTAATATCTAAGCCTTCTGTTAGTGGCGTATATATATCACTTTTTAAGTCTACATCAGAATATTCATTAACAATTTTATCCATATTTGCTAAACGAATCTTCTTTAATATTTGCTCCCTTGCTGTAGTTTCTTGCATCTAT
>JAOZSY010000198.1:0-3241 GCA_029939445.1 Bacteroidales bacterium | reverse complement strand
CTGCTTCAGCTTTCTTTTTTGTTTCTTCCTGCTGCTTAATTCTATCTTCAATATGCTTTTTCTTTTTAGCTTCAGATTCAGCATAGCCGTCTTTATAATCTTTACTTATACTTCTAGAATCCTCATGAGCTGTGCCATCATTAAATGTTCTTGGACCATAAATAGCCTCAACATCTTCAGTAAAGATTACTTCATCAGTAAGTAGTTTTTCAGCCAATTGCTTAAGCTTATCAATATTTTTTGAAAGAATATCTACAGCTCGTTTATAAGCTTTCTCAGCTAACTCATGTACTTCTTGATCAATAAGTTCTGCTGTTTTTTCAGAATATGGCTTTTGGAAAGAATATTCAGATTGCCCAGAAGAATCATAATAACTAATATTACCAATCTTATCGCTTAAGCCATAGTATGCAACCATTGCTTGTGCTTGTTTAGTAACTTTCTCTAAGTCATTAAGCGCTCCTGTAGATACTTTGCCAAATATAACTTCCTCAGCAGCTCTACCACCCATTGCAGAAGTCATTTCATCAAACATTTGCTCAAAGGTAGTTATTTGTCTCTCTTCTGGTAAATACCATGCTGCTCCAAGTGCTTTACCACGAGGTATAATTGTTACCTTTACCAATGGGTTAGCGTATTCTAGTAACCAGCTTACTGATGCATGACCAGCTTCGTGATGAGCAATAGTACTTTTCTCCAATGGAGAGATAATTTTATTTCTTTTTTCAAGACCTCCAATAATTCTATCAATGGCATCCATGAAATCTTGTTTGCCAATATCCTTAGAATTGCTACGTGCAGCAATCAAAGCTGCTTCATTACATACATTAGCAATGTCGGCACCTGCAAAACCAGGAGTTTGCTTTGCCAATGAGAATAAGTCTATATTTTTTTGAGTTTTTAGAGGCTTTGCATGTACTTTAAATATTGCTTCTCTTTCGTTAAGGTCAGGAAGCTCTACGTGTATTTGCCTATCGAAACGACCTGCACGAAGCAATGCTCTATCCAATACATCAGCTCGGTTAGTAGCAGCAAGGATTATTACTCCTTGGTTATTGGTAAAACCATCCATTTCGGTAAGTAGTTGATTAAGAGTATTTTCTCTTTCGTCGTTTCCGCCTTGCATTTGATTCTTGCCTCTAGCTCTACCAATTGCATCAATTTCGTCAATGAAAATAATACATGGTGCTTTTTCTTTGGCAGTCTTAAATAAATCTCTTACCCTTGAAGCTCCTACACCAACAAACATTTCAACAAAGTCAGAACCTGCAATAGAGAAGAAAGGAACTTCTGCCTCGCCAGCTACAGCTTTTGCAATTAACGTTTTACCAGTACCGGGAGGGCCTATCAAAAGAGCTCCTTTTGGTATTTTACCTCCTAATTGAGTATACTTTTCAGGCTTTTTTAGGAAATCTACAATCTCCATTATTTCAACCTTAGCCTCTGCTAATCCAGCAACATCATTAAAAGTAATTTTTTCTTTAAGATTTCCGTCAAATAATTGGGCTTTAGATTTGCCAATATTAAAAATTTGACCACCAGCACCGCCAGCGCCTCCACCCATTTTGCGCATTATGAATACCCAAAATAGAATGATTAGACCTAATGGTAATAACCAACTTAGTATTTGAGAAGTATAATCAACTCGGGTTTCATGTTCAATATAAACTCTATCAGTTTCATAAACATTATTGTTTTCTTGAACACTTTGGATTGTTTCGCCAAAGTTCTCTAAATCACCATTATATACAAAATGTGGTGCTCTTACTTCAAATGGACTGTTATCAGTTTTTAGTGAAGGATATGATTCTAACTTATCAGATTTCACATATACTTCAGCATATTCATCTTTATTTACAACAATAACCTTTTCTACATCGCCATTGCGAAGCATTGTTATAAGCTGTCCTTTTTGAATTAAATTGTCAGTTGGTGTGCTTGTGCTAAAAAGATTTAGTAGAATAAAAACTACAGCTATTATTCCATAAACCCAGTAAAAGTTAAAACCTTTATTGTTACCAGATCCTGCACCCTTTAATGGGTTTGGAATTCTGTCCTTTTTATTGTTTGTACTTTTAGTAGCACTTTTATTTATATTGTTTTCAACCTTTTTGATGTCTTTCTCCATCTTAATATTTATTTTTTTTAGTAAGTTGTTACTTTTGCATCAGCCCAAAGAGCTTCTAATGCATAAAACTTTCTCGATTCAGGCTTGAATATGTTTGCCACTACATCTACGTAGTCCATTAGTATCCAATTTGCATCCTCACGACCCTCTATTTGATATGGGTCTTCACCCATTTCTTTTTTTACTATTTCATCAATACTCTCAAATATAGCATTAACTTGTACACCACTTTCAGCCTCGCAAATTACAAAAAAATCTGTAATTGCATTATCTAACTCCCTTAAGTCTAGTACTTTAATTTTTTGTCCTTTTTTCTCTTTAATGGCTTTTACCATCATTTGAGCCAAGTCCTTTGAGTTGTTTGTTTTTATAGTCATTTATTCGATTATTTAATGTGCAAATTTAATTAAATTTGCAATGTCTATTATTAGGATATTTAATAATTGTTGTTAATTTTACTTTTTTACTTTTTACTTTTTAAAGACTTGTATGTCAGTACTATGTATGATAGGTAAAAAGCAAATATTCTTATTATTAACAATTAACTATTTGCGTAAGTGTTTTTTACTACATAAAGAGCTGTTTTTTTGGACTAAATATACTATTACGATTTTTTGATTTTAGATATTGATAAATATTAAAGGTATTGCATAATGAGAGAGCTAATTTATATAGAAGAATGTGAGTCAACTAATGTTGAATTGTCATTGTTGCGTGAGTCTAATAGTGATGAAAAAGAGATTGTAATTTGTGCTGATTATCAGTCAGCAGGAAAGGGGCAAGGCACTAACTATTGGGAGTCGAAAAAGAGCGAAAACCTTACCTTTAGTTATAATTTAATTAATACTAGATTAAAGGCTGTAAATCAGTTCTATATATCAATTATAGTTTCATTGTCTATAGTAGAATTATTGAAGTCTTATTTGCCAACGAAAACCATTAGTATTAAGTGGCCAAATGATGTATATATTGATGATAAAAAGGTGGCTGGAATTCTCATCGAAAATGTAATAATTGGTGATAAAATTAAGGAGTCATATATAGGAATTGGTATAAATGTAAATCAAAAAAAATTTGATAGCAATGCCCCAAATCCTGTTTCTATAATTGATT
>JAOZSY010000197.1 GCA_029939445.1 Bacteroidales bacterium | reverse complement strand
AATTCGACTTTATTTGCCTGAACTTTGCCAATAGTGACATGGTTGGACATACTGGTATTTACTCTGCTATTCAAAAAGCTATAGAAACTGTTGATAAAAGTGTAGGGGAGGTTATTAGCGCAGCAAGAGCACATGATTATTCAGTATTATTAACAGCAGATCATGGGAATTCGGATAATGCAATTAATGAAGATGGAAGTCCAAATACCGCACATAGTCTTAATAAAGTACCAGTATTTATCATTAATTCGGAGTATTCTATTATGAAAGATGGTCGCTTATCTGATATTGCGCCAACTATGCTCACTATGATGGGAGTAGAAATTCCTGAGGCCATGAGTGGCAATGTGCTTGTTTAAAAAAAATTGGAATTTGCAATACTTAAAAATATAGGCTAAAGCTTGCGTTTGCGACCATAAAACTTGGCGGTACAAAAATTCTGCACTGTATGTGCTTAGTTGGGTTTTTTCCTTAAATTTGCAAAGAAATTTGAAATAACTATGGAGATAAAGAGAATCATATCAGAATCGATGGCAGTAAAGCAATCAATTATCGATTCGCAAGAACTTATAGGAAATATAGAAAAAGTAACTGCTCAAATGGTGGAATGCTATCGTAATGGTGGCACTGTTTATTTTTGTGGAAATGGTGGTAGTGCAGCTGATGCACAGCATATTGCTGCGGAATTATCGGGTAGGTTTTATTATGATCGTCCTCCATTGGCTGCCGAAGCACTGCATGTAAATACATCTTACCTTACAGCTGTAGCAAATGATTATAGTTATGACGAAATATATGCTAGATATATTAGGGGCGTAGCTAAAGATGGAGATATGCTTGTGGGAATTTCTACATCAGGAAATTCTAAAAACATTATTAACGCTTTTGTTGCCGCTAAAGAATTTGGAGTTAAAACCGTTGCTCTTACTGGAGAAAGTGGAGGTAAAATGATAGATATTGCTGATGTAACCATAAATGTACCATCAAGTGATACTCCACGAATTCAAGAATCTCATATTATGATAGGCCACATTATTTGCCAATATGTGGAGTCCGAAATGTATCCTCAATGATAACTGAAGCCATAATTCTTGCTGGTGGTTTTGGTACTAGGTTGCAAACTGTAGTAAAAGACTTGCCTAAACCTATGGCTGATATCAATGGTCGTCCATTTTTGGATTATCAGCTAAATTATTTACTAAAATTTGGTATAAAACGCGTTATTTTCTCCCTAGGCTACCTTTCAGAAACTATAAGCGATTATTTTGGCGATAATTTCAAAGGAATAGAAATTGATTACGCCTTTGAAGAAAATCCTTTGGGAACCGGTGGAGGTATACTAAATGCTTTTCACAAAAGAAAAACCGATGAACTAATTGTTCTTAATGGCGATACTCTTTTCGAAATAGACATTAATGATTTTTATACGAAGCACCATAATGCCAAGAGTTTATTTTCTTTGGCCTTGCGTGAACTACCTTCAGTGGATAGATTTGGAAGTGTAATTACCAATAATAATATCATAAGCAAATTTGCAGAAAAGGGTGAGTATAAGGGTAATGGAGTGATAAATGGCGGAGTATATATTATAAAAGAAGATTTCTTTGAGAAAGTTAAATTGCCGAACAAATTTTCAATGGAAAAGGATGTTTTTGAAAAATTACTTAATAATTTTGATTTCTTTGGTTTCCCATTTTCTAATTATTTTATAGATATTGGAGTACCAGAAGATTATAAAAGAGCACAAAATGAATTTAAAGAACTTAAATACTAAAGACAATTGGTCGGTTTTTATTGATCGTGATGGTGTTATTAATCAGAGGATTATAGGTGATTATGTAAAACGTGTCGAAGATTTTCATTTTATTGAAGGCTCAATTGAAGCCATTGTACGATTTAGCAAACATTTCAAGCATATTTTTATTGTCACCAATCAGCAGGGAATAGGCAAGGATGAAATGACTGTTGAGGATTTGAAAAAGATTCACTCTTATATGCTCTCTGAGATTGAAAAAGAGGGTGGAAGAGTGGATTCTGTTTATTTTTGCCCAGCTCTTAAAGACAGTGGTGATAAGTGTCGTAAGCCCGAAATTGGAATGGCACTACAAGCCCAAAAGGACTTTTCTGAAGTAGATTTCTCAAAATCTATTATGATTGGCGATAGTTTAAGTGATATGGCATTTGGGAAAAATGCCGGAATGCAAACTATATTTATCGATGCACAAGATGAAGGTTTAAAGCCCGTAATTGCTGACGAGATTAGTTATCGATTGGCATATGTTTTTAATTAAGCAGAGCATAATGTTAATAATTATCTAAACAAAAAGGCTCTTAAATACTTGTTCTAAGGTACTATGACCAATAATCTTTATTTTGTAATTTTTCTGATGAATTCCTTTTAAGCTATATTTAGAGATATGTATTTTTGCAAATCCTAATTTTTCTGCTTCACGAATTCTTTGTTCAGCATTATTTACACTTCTCACTTCTCCCGACAGCCCTACTTCTGCAGCAAAACACACATTATCTTCAATGGGAGTGTCATAATTTGATGATAGAATAGCTGTAATAACTGCCAAATCAATTGCTGGGTCATCTACTTTTATTCCTCCAGCAATATTAAGAAAAACATCTTTAGTACTTAGTTTAAATCCGGCCTTTTTCTCTAAAACAGCCAAAAGCATATTTAATCTACGAGTGTCAAATCCCATAGCGCTACGTTGGGGAGTTCCATAAACAGCTGTTGATGCAAGAGCCTGAACTTCAATAAGCATAGCTCTTCCACCCTCCATGGTTGCAGCGATAGCTACCCCGCTACTTTGTTCCTCACGTTGCGAAATAAGAATTTCTGATGGATTAGAAACTTCACGCATTCCATTGGATAGCATTTCGTAAATTCCTAACTCAGATGTAGAGCCAAAACGATTTTTTAAAGAACGTAGAATTCTATACCCATAATTCCTATCTCCTTCAAACTGTAGAACCGTATCTACCATATGCTCTAAGAGCTTAGGCCCTGCAATACTTCCATCTTTGGTTATATGGCCAACAATAAAAACTGGTATATGGCTTTCTTTAGCAAAACGCTGAAGCTCAGCAGTGGTTTCTCTAATTTGCGTTATACTACCAGCAGTATTATCAATACGCTCCGATTGCAATGTTTGTATAGAATCTATCACTAATATATCAATATCATCCATATTAGCAATATGATGGAAAATGTTCTCTGTTCGAGTTTCATTTAAAATATAACAATGTTCATTTTCTATACCAATTCTATCAGCGCGCATTCGTATTTGCTGCTCACTTTCTTCTCCTGATATATATAAAATCTTAAGGTTTTTTGCTTTTATTGCTACTTGTAAAAGCAAAGTAGATTTACCAATACCTGGTTCGCCACCTATTAAAACAAGACTTCCACGCACAAGACCACCTCCCAATACTCTATTGAGCTCCTGATTGTGCATATCTATTCTGTTTTCGCTTGTTTGCTGAAGTTTGTGAATAGGCTGAGGTTTTCTTTTAGTAGTTTTTAGTTCTTCTTTCTGCCATTTAGGACTGGTTTCTACTCTAATGGTTTCCTCTACAATGGTGTTCCATTCGCCACAAGCAGAGCATTTCCCCATCCATTTAGAATACTCATTTCCGCAACTCTTACAAAAAAAACTGGTTTTACTCTTAACTTTAGCCATTGGATAATAATTTTAGCGAAGGTATGAATTTTTAGAACTTAAAGAATAGTATAGAATGAAAGAATCGATAATTTTGATTCTTTATTGAGGGTATAACTTATCTTTTAAGTAGCCACTTAATAGGGTCTAGAGGCACCTTACCCTTACGTACTTCAAAGTGAAGAATAGTTTCTTCAGTATTAGGGTCAGTCCAAACAGAACCAAGCTTTTCATTAAGTTTCACCACTTGCCCTTCTTGTACATACACATCGTTTATATTGCTATAAATGGTAAAATAATTACCATGCTTTACCATTATCACCTTATAATAGCGTGGCATCACAAAAATTCTAGTTACTTTTCCCTCAAAAACCGCATTTACAGTTGTTCCTTTTTCACAACGGAAATCTGTACCCGAATTATTTACGATAATTCCTGGCATATCAGGGTGGCGGTGCTTGCCAAATTTGCTAACAATATTTGCTCGTCTTGTGGGCCATGGAAGTTTACCAGCATTAGAAACAAAATCTTTTTGTAAAGCGACTTCCATTGGTGTTAAAGGAATATTAGATCCATCAGGAGATTTTTTACGAAGCTCTTCTTCAATAATTTTTCGAATTTTATTATTTAAAGCAGCCCATTCTTTTTGTTGGTTTTTTAGTTGCTGGCGCAAATCTTTTTCTTCTTTCTGGAGCTGACTAATGGCATGCTGTTTTCTGTTTTTATCTTTTTCTAGCTCAGTAGTTTCCACTTCCTTACTTATTAGCAAGCTCAAGCGTTCTTCTTTTTGCATTTCCAATAAGGAAATCTCATTTTGCAAATCTACTTTGGTTTGTACTATTTCTTTTGCCTTAAGCCTACGGTATTCATTATATTCTTTTAAATATCGCATACGACGCATAGCCTGATAAAAATCCTTACTGGCAAATAAGAACATCCATTGGTCAAAGTTGTTTCTGCTTTTATACGATTGATATATTAATTGAGCATACTCTTCCTTTAGATCACTTAATTGACTCTCTAGTTCCTTCACATCCTTCTTATTCTCTTTTATTTGCTTGTTAATCAATGCAATCTCATTTCCATAAGAATTAATTAGTCGCTTACGTTCTTTTACTTGGTCGCGGAGTAAGCTTAACTGGTTTAAGGAAGTTTGTTTCTTGTTTTTTGTTTCTTTTATTAGCTGTCTAGTATAATTAATCTTTCTAGTTATCCTTTTTTGCTGCGATTGTAATTGTTTTTTAGTCTTGTTTTTGTTTTGAGAATACACAATAGTACTTGT
>JAOZSY010000445.1 GCA_029939445.1 Bacteroidales bacterium | reverse complement strand
TCTATTTTTCAATTTGCTTTATTTAGAATTTGGGTCTAAAATATAGAGATAATACGAAAAATGTTAAATGAATACAACAAAATTTCAATAAATTGTTTAGTTCGTTTAACAATTTATTGTATTTTTGTTGAATACAATAAACAATCGTATTATGGATAATATAAGAAAAAGGCATAAAACTTTAGTCGCTAATGTAGATTTACGCTTCGAGAGGGAGATAATTAATGAATTGCCGTGGAGCGAAAGGCTAATTAGTATTAAGGGTTCACGAGGGATTGGAAAAACCACTTTATTATTGCAATATATAAAAAAGAGCTATGGCGAAAGTGCCGACGCATTATATATTTCTTTAGACGATCCATATTTCTTTAATACAAGTTTAATAGAATTTGCTGATGAATTTGTTTCCAAAGGAGGTAAGCATTTATTTATTGATGAAGTGCATAAATACCCCAATTGGGCAATTGATATAAAAAAAATATATGATTATAACCCGAGCTTAAGAGTTGTATTTACTGGGTCATCCCTTTTAGAGATTCTAAATTCAAAGGCTGACTTAAGTCGTAGAGTATTGTCATTTACGATGCAAGGATTGTCATTTAGAGAGTTTTTAGAGTATAAATATAATTTTAAGTTTGATAAGGTATCATTAAATGACATTATTATTAATCACGAAAACTTAGCCTTTGATATAAGTAAAAAGATTAAGCCTTTACAGTACTTTAAGGAGTATATACAAAGAGGATATTTCCCTTTCTTGCAAAATAATGATATACTATATTACAAACAACTAAGTGAGATTATTAATATGATAATTGAAATGGAGTTGCCAAGTCTCAAAAGAATAGATGTCTCTAAAATTCCTAAAGTAAAGCAATTATTATCAATTATTAGTCAGTCGGTTCCTTTTAAGCCAAATATTACCACATTAGCAAGTAAGATAAGTATTTCAAGAAATAGTTTGTTGGAATATATTTATGCTCTAGTAGATGCAAATATATTAATGAGTATTCATAAACACAGTTTTGGGGTAAGTTTGTTGCAAAAGCCTGAAAAACTGTATATTGAAAATGCAAACTATATGTATTCGCTATTGAGCACGGATCCTGATATTGGAAATCTACGAGAAACTTTTTTTCTAAATCAGCTCACACAAAACCATATTGTTACCTATCCAAAGTATGGTGATTTTATGGTAGATGAGAAATATCTTTTTGAAATAGGAGGCAAAAGCAAGAATTATAAACAAATAGCAGGAATTGAGAATTCATATATTGTTGCCGATGATATTGAGTATAGCTTCGGAAATAAAATTCCACTTTGGCTGTTTGGGTTTTTGTATTAAAGTCAGGCCCGATAACTATCGGGTGTGTGTTTTGAAGAAAAAAAGCGTAAGCTCTTTT
This sequence comes from Bacteroidales bacterium, assembly GCA_029939445.1. GTDB lineage: Bacteria > Bacteroidota > Bacteroidia > Bacteroidales > UBA1556 > UBA6267. The sequence continues at coordinate 118 of JAOZSY010000445.1, read as the reverse complement.
TCAAAAAATGTATCGATACTTCCTGTAGTTTTTTAAGCTTAGATGGTTATAAGGTCAGTCTGAGTGTTTTGAAGAAAAAAAGCGTAAGCTCTTTTTCAAAAAATGTATCGATACTTCC
>JAOZSY010000031.1 GCA_029939445.1 Bacteroidales bacterium | reverse complement strand
AGCAGAAAATTCAAAAGCTTCGGGAAAAGATGAAAAGCTCATAAGTGGTCCCCAAATGAAAATCTGACCAAAAATATATAATGCAGACAAAAAGAATAATAAATAATAATTGCTAATTTCAAATAATTGTAACTTCTTCTGCTTTTGATAAAAGAAAAACAAAACACTAGTAACAATAATTCCTACACTACGAAATGAAAATAAGAAACTATTCTCCATAGAGTAGCCTATCTCATACACTGTCAATAACTTATCAGCCAATTGCAAAATACCTAGAGTATTACTAAATTGAAGTATAATAAGAGGCAATACTAATAGTAACGAAAATGATTTATACCTTAAAGTCTTTAGATCTCTTAAGTAATATCCAATTGCTATAAGCTCAATGGGAATAAGAAATAATAAAGAAACAAAATCAAGGCTTTTATTCATTTCTTGATAAAAGAATATTGAAGACATATGAAAATATGCAGCAAAAAACAATAAGGATAGGTATACCCTAGGTTCAATTTCGATATTTATTATACCTATAATAAATTTCTTTATTTGTTTCTGAAAAAGAATATAGACAATGTATAATACTATTGATATAAGTAATGCTAATCCTATTCTCAAAGCAAACAAATCAAAGGTATGGTTAAGTGCCCAATTGACTTGTATTATCATAAATGCTATAGCAAAAATATAAAACACTTTTAGAGAAGCTAATAATCTTTCCTTAAAAGAAGATATTTCTAGCTTAATTATCTGTGTATTAACTCTTTTTATTCGCTTTTTTTTAAGCACCTCTGGGTTGGTAATAAACAACCTGAAAAAGCTAAAAACATTATTTAGTGTCCAATAAAGCAAAAGAGCCGATGGTAAATTATACAACATTATTAAAAATACTGCAGCAATAACAATCATTTGATTTCGTTCCTTTTTTTCGCCATTAATTGTATAGAAGTAAACTGTAATCAAGTTCACTATTGTCATTAATATTGGAAGGATATTTATTGCTCCCATAAATGAATCTGCCTTACTTAAGTCATTGATAAAAAGGAAACTCTGACCAATAAGTGGAGAATAATGCTCCAAAAACTGATAGGCAGCAATAAAAAATGGAATCTGAATAAGTAAACTCAGCACAGGAATTAGTGCACGAGTTGGGCTATAATTGTGTTGTCTATTTAGTGTTTTTAGATAGTAATACCTCTCCTGCCCTTTATAGCAAGCTTTTATTTCCTCTACCAAAGGTTTCATCTTCTGTTTTATGGTATCATCTTTCTTTTTTGCCCTTTCAATAAAAATAAAAATTGGCAATAGAATTAATGAAATAAATAAACTTAATAATACAATGGCAACGCCATAATCTCCACTAAGATTATATGAAAATAAGAAAATATATTTTATAATAAAAACAAAAGGGCTCATTATAATTTCAAATACATCCATTATTCTTGCCCTCCTTTATTATCATCCAAATGGATATTATCTACAATAGTAATAATCTGGTATGCAGCTACTTCGCCAGCTTTTCCAAAATTAAATACCGATTCATCCTTCAAATCAGATAATTGCATCTCTGGAGGATTTGAAATTAGATTATTAACAATATCACTAATATTTGACACATCATTCTCATCAAATATCTTCCCTAGTCTTTTTCGCTCTTTAACTTCCCACATCTCATAATTAAGTTCGCTACCCTCAAATCCCAATATATCATCAAAATTTGTTTTAAGCAGAAGAACTGGCTTCGAATAAAGAAAAGCAAAGTCCCATATTACCCCCGATAGGTCACTTATCATAATATCAGCCTTTGCCATACTCTCCGTTCCCAAGCGATTATTATCTATACTAAAGCGAGCTTCATTAACAAATTTTTTCTCAATATCAGATATGACTTTTGGAAAGCTTACATAGCTTTGTGGGTGTGGGCGTAAAATAATATTATAATTACTATTGTTTAATAATGCATCAAAAAAATCTGTGCCAAACCTATTAATTATTGAATATTCTTTCCATGTTGGAGCAACCAATACTACAGGATTTATATTTACATTTTTTGGTAAATGGGAAATCTCATCAAGCATTATATCGTAATATGTAAGCCCTGTTTCCAAAAGAAGTTTTTCATCAGTTTCTCTTTGTTTTTCTAATTGCCTAATCCCTTTTATTTGATGAGGCCCTGAACAAAATACTGAATCAAAATAGTCGAAGGCAAATTTTCGGTAAGTAAAAACATCTATTGGAGCATGTACAATATGCCCATAATGACTAACATTGTTTGAACGACGAATCATCATAACATCAAGCTGTGGCGTAGTCATTCCCACAAATTTCGCTTTAAGCTTACTCAAATACACCGACGTCATCGTTATATTACCAATATACTTACTTTGGTATAAATTTGATGAATATTTTAAACCCGGATCATCTTTATCTGATGATAAATAAACACAAGCCCTACCTTTTTCCTCCAACGCTCTAATTATTGGTAAAAATACATTCCAGTATTGTTTTCCTTCGGAATAAAAGATAATATCAGAATCACCAAACTCATTGTCGGTACTAAAACCTCTGCCAAGAACAAAATTTTTGAGTTTATAGAAAAATCCACGCAAAGAATATGCTACTGTAGCAAATACTGCAACAATAATATATAATAATGCACTGGTAGATGCTGGGTCTATATATAATAAGTGAGCAAGCATTAATTATTAGTATTTAAAAAATCCTTTATGGTATCATTACTAACCATACGAGGATTATTATTAAGGCGTTCAAAATTAATACTACTAAGCATTAATACCGTATCTATATTTCCTATTAACTTCTTAATATTTAGTTCTAGTCCTATTTTTTTAAGAAAATCATTAAGAATATCAAATGCCGTATTTTCATCTGCATTCATTATTGTCAATAGCTTTATAATTCTTTTTTTCACAATATTAGCTCCATTATTAAGGGTACAATCCACATCCGTAACTTCTGAGTTGAATTTCAGAAAAAAGGCTAAACTTAGACCTACAGCATGGCCATGTGCAATGCCGTAATAACTTGTAAAAAAATAAGATAAAGCATGTGGTGCAGTGGTTTTTGTTATATTTATAGCCTTACCCGCAATAAACGAAGCTTCAAGCATTTTGGCTTTAGCCTTTTCATTATTATCAATTACAGCGGCTTCTAAATTATTCCAAATAATATTGAATGCTTCCAAAGAATACTTCTCTGACTCAGCAGTTGCATTAATGCTCCATTGCGACTCCATTGCTTGCGCCATGGCATCTACTCCCGTTACAGCAATTAAATATGGGCTTGTCGAAATTAAAAATCTTGGTGATAAGAATACATATTTAGGAAGAATACTATCATTGGAAACAGAGTATTTCTGTTTATTGATATATGCAACTGCAAAATGCGTAGCTTCGGCTCCTGTACCTGCAGTAGTTGGAATTGCCATTAAGTCAATATTGCTATTATCAAAATCAATATCTCCCTTAATAAGGTTCTCAACTTCTGTGGGCTGAGTAGCCATTCCCGAAATTAATTTAGCCATATCAATAACGCTTCCACCACCAATTGCTATAATCAATTCGTAATCGCCTTTATTAAATAATTCTATTCCTTTCTGTAAATCAATACTATTGGGATTTACATCAAAATCAGAGAAACTTGAAAGCTGATTATTAAATTTATTCGCAATAAACAATTCAGCACCAGAGTTTTTATATGAATTTTTACCATGGACTAAAAATATTTTATTTGGATCATATTTTTCTATAATAGCATCCAATAACTTAATTTCGCTTTCTCTGATTATCTCTTGCTGCATAATCCTAATTATCTTTTAAAAAGCTCATAAATTTACGCTTATTACTCAAAGGAGGAATCGAAGGTCTTCCAAGGTCTTTTCTTGAACCAAGCTTCACTCTTACTTCAATTAATGAAGAGCCATCACTCTCTCTAGCCTCTTCAAATGCCTTATCAAATGAATTTAAATCATTTACAGTTATTGCATATTTATAATTATTAGCCTTTGCCAATTTAGGAATATCAATATCAAAGCCAACTGTGGCTTGGCCTCCAACCGATTCGTGAGCGCCATTATTAATAATAATATGGATTAAATTATTAGGGTTAGCTTTACCAATAATAGCCATTGAACCCATATGCATTAATAATGCTCCGTCGCCATCAATACATACAACTTCTGTATTTGGCTTTGTAATGGCAACACCAAGAGCTATCTGACTAGCATGTCCCATAGAACCTACCGTTAGAAAATCTCTATCATGGTTTTGATCTATCTTATCTCTATATTCAAACAATTCGCGAGAAGTTTTGCCAGTGGTAGAAACTATTACCTCACTCCCATTTTGCTTATCTACAATGGCTTTTATAACATCCTCACGGCTTAGTTTATACTCTGTTTCTATTTTTGAATTCATAGAGTATTTTTCGAATGTATCTTTACGAACCACAATGGCAAAAGGACTTGAGCTTTGCGAAATTTGCAAAACTGCCATATTTAGTTGCAGAATTGCCTCATTCTCATCAGGACTTAATACCACATATGGAATTTGAGCTGCTTCTAAAAATGCAATTGTCTGTGCGCCCTGTGCAATATGCTGTGGTTCATCTTTAATATCAGGTTCGCCACGCCAGCCAATCATAAGCAACATCGGAATTCGATATACCGCCTCACTCGTCAGCGACATTAGTGGATTTACGGCATTCCCAAAACCTGAGTTCTGCATATATACCATTGGAATTTTTCTACTTGCCATATGGTACCCTGCTGCCAAAGCAATTGCATTACCTTCATTCGCAGCTATTATATGATTGCTACCATCAGTATTATCAGATATATATGAGCATATTTCCTTTAATAGTGAATCTGGTACTCCCGTAAAAAAATCAATATTATTTTCCTTTAATTTCAGGAAAAATTTCTCTGTATTAATCATTATTTAGTTCCTGGAATTAGGTTTAATATTTCTTTTATTGACATACATTTATCATCAACTTCTAGCGAACGTTCATTTTCTAGAATACTCTCTGCTGTTTCCATCATTGCGGGATAAGCACTTCGTAATAAATGATTTGCATAAATAACAATATTCACTCCAGCATCACTTAATTGCTGCTCTGTAAGATGATTATAACTTGATGGAACAGCTACCAAAGGCACATTTCCATCTATCTTCTTATATCTATTGCAAAACTCCATTATCTCCTCACCATCCTTCTCCTTACTATGAATCATAATTGCATCAGCACCAGCATCTATATAGGCCTTAGCTCTTTCAATGGCATCATCATTTCCTTGATTAAGTATAAGGCTCTCTATACGAGCTATTATCATAAAATCCTTAGTTACCTGAGCCCTTTTACCAGCAGATATTTTCTCACAAAACTTCTCAATAGTATCCTGAGTTTGTGCTACTTCTGTTCCAAAAAGCGAATTTTTCTTTAATCCAGTTTTATCTTCAATAATAACTGCCGAAACACCTAATCTTTCAAGAGTTCTAACAGTAAAAACAAAATGTTCAGGAATACCACCAGTATCGCCATCATAAATAATTGGCTTAGTGGTTACTTCAAGAATATCATTTAAACCATGTAAGCGCGAAGTCACGTCAACTGCCTCAATATCTGGCTTTCCCTTAGCTGTAGAGTCGGTTAAACTACTAAGCCACATTGCATCAAATTCTCTTTTTGCTCCATCTTTATTTACAAATGCATTCTCAACAATAAGTCCCGTAAGACCATTATGAGCTTCCATTACTTTCACTATTGATTTTGCATCAATTAATCGTCGCAATTTCGACATGCGAACTTCTGGCGTAGTTCCAATTTCTTTTATCGATTGAATAAGTTGTGTTGATGAAATACCCTTAGTATATGGCACCTCATATAACTCACCTCCCCATTGTTTTAGTGTATCAATTACATTCTGGCGAGTCTTTTGCTGAACACCATTTTTCCAATCGTCGCCATGAACAACATAATTAGGCTTCAATTCATTAAGATTATTGGCATAATCAAGCTCATTTTGAGGCACTACATCATTAACACCTTTAATGCTTTCTACAACTATTTTTCTTTGCTCATATTTTAATGCAGGAAGTCGTTTATAGCTCGCAATTGCTTTATCAGTTAATAAGCCAATTGTTACTTCTCCTAATTTGCTCGCTTCCTTTATTATATTTAGATGTCCAGGATGAATTAAATCTGCACTCATCCCAACATATACAGTTTTATTTGCCATAGTTTTTGTCATAAATCATAAAAAACAAAATTAGCATTTTTATATACGCAAATCTAATTTAGTTTATTGTATTAGAGTGTCTGAAAAGTAAATATCTACAATCATTTTTATTAATTAAACATACTAAATGTATAAGACTATAATTTTTTACTATTTTTGTGTAAATCAAATATAACGATATGAATTCAAACAAATTAATGGATCCCATTGGAAAGTTAATGGGATTAAGATATAAATCGCATCCATGGCATGGTGTTGATATTGGTCCTGAGAGCCCTGATGTTATTACTTGTTTTGTAGAAATGGTGCCTACCGATACTGTAAAATATGAAGTTGATAAGGCTTCTGGATATTTAATTATCGACAGGCCACAGAAATACTCTAATGTTATTCCGGCACTATATGGCTTTATACCACAAACCTATAGCGATGTTAGCGTTGCTGAATATTGTATGGAGAAATCTGGTAAAAAAGATATCAAAGGAGATCAAGACCCTATAGACATTTGTATCCTCACTGAGAAAGTAATTAGTCATGGCGATATTTTAGTGAAAGCTAAACCTATTGGGGGATTTAGAATGATTGACGATAACGAATCTGACGATAAGATTGTTGCCGTGCTTCGCAATGATGCTTTATATGCTGGATTTAATGATATATCAGAAATTCCTGAGACTGTTATTAATAGACTTAAGCACTATTTTCTAACTTATAAAGATCTTCCTGGTAATAAGAAAGAAGTTGAGATCACTCACACCTTTGGTAGAGAAGAAGCTTTGGAAATAATTGTTAGGTCGCAAAAAGACTATCAAGATAAGTTTGAGAAGCTTGGCAACCTGCTAAGTAGCGTATAAAATACCTATAAAGAAAACACCAAGTCATAACTAACAACTACTTGGGGTTTTCTTACTAAAATAACTAATTACAGATTTGCTTTATTAATAACCCTATTTATTATGAAAAACATTTTATTATCCTTTTTAATTCTATTTGTTTTCTCTTTAAATTCTGAAGCTCAGTTAAATATAGTTTCAGGAATAAAAGGAGAAACATATAATCAATTTGCTCAAGACATTGATAATAATACTGGTGTTAAGTTAAATATTATTACATCAAAAGGCAGTATTGAAAATATCAAACTACTGGATTCTAACAATATACAGCTAGCATTTCTTCAATACGATGTATTATACGATTATGGCAAGACGCATAAAAATAGTGAGGATTTCATAAAGGTATTTTTACCATTATACAATGAAGAAATTCAACTAATAACTCTTAAAAACTCAGTTCTTAATTCTTTTCTTGATTTGGGTGGAAAGAATATTGGAATGGGTGGCATGAATTCAGGAACAAATTTTACTGCTAATTTTTTGAAAAAAATTAGTAAACTATCATGGAAAAATATAAATATTGATGTAAATAAAAGTATAATTGCTCTTCAAAATGGAGAAATTGATGCTTTTTTCTATGTGGGTGGTGTGCCATCTAATTTTCTTGTGCAATTGGCTGATAGTATACAGAACAGTCTTAAGTTACTACCAATAGAAATAAGTAATGATGAGAGTTGCTATTCTCCTGCTACTATTTATGCACGAACTTATTCGTGGCAAGATGATGAGATTTCAACCTATTCTGTAAAAAGTGTTATTGCAGCAAATACTAAAAATATTGATAAGGAAAAGGAAAAGCTTCTCGATTCACTTTACTTTGATTTAAAATCTAACCTTAAAGGAATTCAGCTTAATAACTTTTCACATTCTAAATGGAAAAGTGTTAATTTTACTGACACTGACGGTGTAAACTGGGATGTTTATAAGGAAGAATACACAATGCAAGAAAAGGTTCTTGACGGGCTTGGATGGCTTGCTGCAATTTTAAGCTTCTTTCAAATTTATTTTATTGTAAACAAATTATGGAAACGAAAGCATGAGCAATTAGTTGCTGAAAGCATCTCTATTTCTGCAATGTTTATTAGTCTTTTTATAAATATTCTGTTTGGTATTAAAAATATTGGTGGCGGTGGTTATGCTCAACTATCAGGAAATGTACTTTGGGTACTTGCTAGTACTATCAGCTTATTAATTGGTATTGGTCTTTTTATGAATGCCAATAAAAAAGTGAGTTTCTTTAAACTACTATTAAGAGCATTAAATATGGAGCGCAAGGAAGCTGGAGATTTGGCAAAGAGCCTATTCCAACCTTCTGCTGCCGATAAAATTATAATTATTCTTGGTCGTTTAGCCATGATAGATAACGACCTTGATGATCTTGAGAAGAAGTATATTCAGGAGTTTGCTGATAATTGGCATATAGAAATAGATTGGAATGAAATACATAAATATGAGGACCACTCTAGTGATAAATATAATAAGTTGCGCGATAGTGTACACCAATATCTTAAGAGCTCTCCCCCAAAAGAGCAAGCCTCTAACTTAATTGATGTTATAAGTCTATTGATAAATGCTGATGGTGTTGTTTCTAAAGAAGAATCTATTATGGAGGCTGAACTTACGGGTATTATTCTTAAATATCTTGGAAAAGATGATGAAATTGATATTTTTAAAGTAGCTGTTGTACCACAAAATGAAGAACAAGAAAATGCAGTAGAATCACGTTTTAATGAGCTTAAAAAGGTTGAAATTGCTGGTGGCTTTGCATACTTATCAGAGAACTTTCACTCAGAAAAATATGCTGAAGAAGTATCGAAGCAATACCGTAGTTTTAATGTCTTTTCGTTGGTATTTAACCCACGCACAGTAAGTGATTATAGTGAGTTGTTGAATAGTGAAAAATAGTTACTTTTGCCAACCAATATTAAGATAAACTGATTAATGATATACATTCTCAATATAGAAACATCTACTAAAGTTTGCGGTGTTAGCTTAAGCAAAAATGGAGTATTAATTGATTCTAAGGAAAGTTATGAGGACAACTCACATTCGGCAAACCTCGCTCCTTTTATTGATATAATAATGAAAAGAAATGATTTAGAATATTCCCAACTTTCTGCAATAGCAATAAGCAAAGGTCCAGGATCATATACTGGCTTACGCATTGGTACATCCACTGCCAAAGGCTTATGTTTTGCTTTGGATATTCCCCTTATTGCCATTGGCACTCTCAATAGTATGACTGCTCATGCAAAAAATGTATATGATAGTAATTTTGACGGGAATTTTCGTCCGATGATAGATGCTCGAAGAATGGAAGTTTATTCTCAAAATTTTGATAATAACTCTAATAGTTTGAATGAAGTGAAGGCTGTTATTATTGATGAGAATTCTTTTATTGAAGAATTGCAAAACCATAAAATACTCTTCTTTGGCGATGGTGCAATGAAATGTGCAGATACTATTACTCATAAAAATGCTATATTCTATACTGACACTCAAGCTAGTGCATTAGGCATGCTTAAATTATCTTATGAAGCATTTCAGAACGAAGACTTTGAAGACCTTGCTTATTTCGAGCCTTTTTACTTGAAAGAATTTATTGCAGCAGTATCTAAAGTTAAAGGTTTGAGGTAAATTTTTATAACTTATTTCTCTATTTTCAGAGAATATAATACTAAAGAATAATTATAAAACTAAAATAAACAATGTATATTTCAGAAACAAAAATTAGAGTACGATATTCCGAGACTGATCAAATGGGATATGTATACTATGGCAATTACCCAGCATTTTATGAAGTTGGACGTACTGAAGCTCTTCGTCAAATGGGGACTAGTTACGATGCTTTAGAAAAAGGTGGTGTAATGATGCCCGTTGCTAGCTTGAGCATAAAATATGTAAAACCAGCCAAATACGATGATTTATTAACAATAAAAACCATTGTAAAAGAATTACCACGAATGAGAATGTTCTTTAACTATGAAGTATATAATGAAGCTGGCGAATTGCTAAACATTGGAGAAACTGTTTTAGCCTTTATCGATATGAAAAGAAATAGACCTGTTCCTTGCCCGGAATGGTTATACGAAATATTTGAGAAAAATATGAATAAATAGAGAAAACCTACGTTAAAATAAAAGAAATCTAACTTTAGCAAAATAATGTATTTTTGCAAACCTTATTATAATACCTAACAATAAAACATTAACAAATGAAACAAAGCTTATTATTTTTATCAATTCTAGTATACTCAATAACAGGGTTTGCTCAGATGTTAAACAACCTAACCATTGATGGTAGCATTAGCAACCCTCAAGGAGAATGGCTAACACTTTCTAAATTAGGTGGTGGCCAAATGATTACACTAGACTCTGTAAAGATTTCAAAAGATAACACTTTCTCTTTCTCTAGTAATATTGACGATGCAAATTTTTACCAATTATCTAATGGTACAGAACAGTATACTATATTGGTATTGCAAGCTGGCGAAAATGTTACAATCGATATTGATGGTCAAAAGATGCTTCAACCAAAGCGTGTTGATGGCTCTCCATTAACCCAAAATTTATACAGTATGTTGGTAAAAATCAACTACTTTGATACTGAAATGAAAAAGCTAGAAGCTGAATACCAAGCACTTGCCGACAATGCTGAAAAAGAGGCTAAGTCGCAGGTGATAATTGGCAAATATCAAGCTCTGGATAAAGCAAAGAATAACTATATTAAAGAGGAAATAAACAAAAATCCAAGTCTTACTTCTCTCCTATTTATTGAGAAACTGCCAATTGACGAGAATATAGCTTTATATGAGAAATTGGATAATACATTATATCCAAAATATAAAAATAATGATTTTGTAAAAGCTCTTCATAGTAAAGTAGATTCAAAATTAAAACTTGCAATTGGAAGAGTCGCTCCAGAGATTAGTTTACCATCACCAGAAGGTAATATTATTAAACTATCATCTCTTAGAGGTAAAGTTGTTCTTATAGATTTTTGGGCATCGTGGTGCAGTCCTTGCAGAAGAGACAATCCACATAATGTAATGCTTTATAATAAATATAAAGACAAAGGTTTTGAAATATATGGAGTTTCATTTGATAAAACTAAACCTAATTGGGAAAAAGCAATTAAAGACGATGGCCTTAGTTGGATTCACGTAAGTGATTTAAAATACTGGCAATCAGAGGCTGGAAAAGCTTATGGTGTTGGAAGTATTCCTTTTACTGTACTGATTGACAAAGAAGGCAAAATTATAGCTACAAAATTACGAGGCGACGCTTTAGATCAGAAACTAAAAGAAATATTTGGAGAATAGTTATTTTTCTAATAAATAGAAAGTCATTAATCATAAATAACATCTTATGGTTAATGACTTTTTTTATGCACTTTCCAAAACTATTATTAGCTCAATATTTTCAATGGAACTTTTTATATCCGCTTCAAGCTCTCTTCGAATTTCAACAGCTTTATCAATATTCATATTTCCATCAACTTTAAGAATAAACTGCACAATAAATTTAGGCCCCGATTTACGAGTTTTTAATTCATGATAGGATGTTTCTGAATTAAGGTTATTATTTATTACTGTAACAACCTTATCTAACTCATCATTACTCAAAGAGCCATCAAGCAAAGGATTTACAGATTTAATAAGCATACTATATGCTTCAGAAATAATAAATAATGCTACCAATAATGCAATTATAGGATCAAGAAAATAAAAGCCTGTGAATTTAATTAACAATAGCCCCACTCCCACACCTACAGATGTGTATATATCTGTTTTAAGATGAAGAGCATCGGCTTCTAGAGCAACAGAATCAGTCAATTTTGCTACTTTATATAATCTTCGTGAAACAAAGAAATTAACAACTCCAGATATTAGCATTACAATAATTCCTATATCTAAAGAATTTGTTTGTGGAAGATGTCCCACATGAAAAAGTTTATCAAGAGCCTCAAAAATAATCCATACTGCTGCTACAAAAATCAAAAGAGCTTCAATAACTCCAGAAATATTTTCGTATTTGCCATGACCAAAAGGATGCTCTGTATCTGCAGGCTTATCAGAAACTCTTACTGCAAAAAAAGCTATTACAGAAGCTAATAGATCAAGAGCCGAATGTATAGCCTCCGAAATAATACTTACCGAACCGGTGAATATACCCGCCACTACCTTAAGAATAATTAAGATAGTATTGGAGCCTACACTCAATAAGGCAGTCCTTTGTTTCAATTTATTCTGTTCTTTATTCATAATCTCCAAAAAAGTCTGCTAATCCTAACCTAATAAAAAAAGCAAATGCTGGTTTCATTAGATCATAATTCTCTAGTTTAACATTCTGAAAGTATATTCTTAATCCAGGGTCGACACTAATCTGATTATTAAATCTAAGTTTAATTCCTGCAGCTGCAGTAAATCCAAAACCAATTCCTCCCTGATATATTTCATATTCATTTTGAGCCATACCTGGCACATAACTACCATTAAGGTAAACATCTACCAATGAATATTCAAGATCTTCAATTCTTATTTTATGCTCCTTTACTTTTGTACTTGTAAGATTAATTCCTGCCTCAAAAAATGGCATATACATAGGATTTTTCAACTCAAAATATCTAGAAAATAATAAATCGATATTTATTCTTTCTTCTATACCCCAAATATCATAAATCCTAATATCAGGCTCAGTAGCAATATAATCAGGATCTACTTGCACAGTATATTTGTCAGTAGCAATTAATTTAGAATAATCGAATTGCATCGAGAAGCCAAAATAATTATCGAAAGTTCGTCGAAAATATACTCCTATCTGAAAACTTGGGCGATATCGCATATTAGTTGGCAGTTCTGCTACTAATACTGTATCTGCTGCATTCACAGCATTGAATATATCTTGATACCAGTATTTATTGCCAAAAACATAATCTATATTATTCACATTATCACTGGAGCCATCATAAAACTTAGCATGATAATTAGAAGGTAAATAAAGACCAAAGTTTAATCCTAAGTCCCATCTACCAAAGCTTTGCTCTTCATCAAGTTCCGAAAATTCTTGATTCTGACCATAACTTATAAACGTTATTAGAATAAATATAATTGTATATAGTAATTTCATAAAATTCTTTTCTTAAAAACCAAAGTTTATATATTATAAATCTGCCAGCTTTCAATATGCTAAAGTATGAAAAAATCATCTAATAGCATTTCTAACTTTCAAAATATATTTTGCCCTATCCAATGGGCTTATGCCTTTATAATCCCTAATTTTACCATAACTATCATCTATTTTCTTATAGCCACTAAAGTTCATTTGAATACTGGCCTTGCCACCCGAGCGAGATGCTAACTGCACAGGATACTCCAATGATGTAGCCGCAGGAATTTTCCCAGAGATAATTACATTAGTTCCTTTAAACACTGGCTGACCAAATACTGCTCGCATCTTGTGCAAATCGCCACTTATTTGTCCCAATAAATCATCAGGAGCATTAATCTCAAAACTCATTATTGGTTCCAATAAATCTGTACCAATTTCTTGCAAACCATTCATTATTGCCATTGGCGTTACTATGGCAAAATCGCCTGCTCGCGAATGCATTATATGGTCTTGAGCCTCAACTAGCCGAATAATAATATCAGTAACTTCCCAACCTTTAATACCTTGTTCTAAGGCAGTAGATATAGTTCTTTCCACTTCTTTCTGATATTTCAAAAGAGCATCATTAACACTTACATCAGAAGAATAACTAATACCAGTTCCCCTTTCGCCAGGCTCAATCTGTAGTTTAATAACAGCCCAACATGGCTTTGGCATAGTATAATCGCCATTTCCAAAACCCATTTTAGAAGGCGTTTCCTTATAAATAATTTCTGGCGTTTCAAATTTCGTTGCTATACCAAATCTATCAATTAATATTTGTTCAAGAATCTGAATTTGAATCCAACCATTTATATTAATATGATATTCATGCTCGTCCTTATACCATTTAAATTGCAAATTAGGATCCTCAATATCTAGGATAGTAAGAGCTTCAGAAAGTTTAAAATAATTGCTATCATCAAGCTCTTTTACCTGTACTGTTAGTATTGCTTGATTATTGAAATCAAAATTACGGCTTAGTTCTACTTTACCCAAAACATCACCTATAGCAGTCTCTGTAAGACCTGTAACGGCAACAATCTCACCTTTTTCAGCTAGCTCTTTATCATATAGTTTATCTGAAAAAACTTTCTTAATAATATTAACCTTCTCTTCAATATTCTTGCTTTGATTATAAACCAATTGCTTTTTATGCAATTCACCAGAGAAAATCCTTAGATAACAAAGTTTACCTAAACCTTTTCGATATTCAACTTTATATACAATAGATGAGAACTCTTGGATATTATCCGTTTTTGAAGAAAATATACTTATCAATTCATTCAGAATATCCCTAATTCCCAATCCATTTTTTGCAATGGAGTACATAATAGGATAAATCTTATTTTCAATAACGGCATTTTTATAAACATCTAAAAGAAACTCATTATCAATACTATCTCCTTGTATGTATTTTTCCAACAAATTATCATCAAGTTCAGCTAATGTCTCTAAAATACTATCTTGAGCTTCTATTATCTCAATGGGTTGATATTTTCTTAAACTAGTAATCTTAGTAGTATTACCTTCCCCTTCGATACTTTGAATACAAATTACTGATTCGCTTAATTCACTCTTAATATCATTTATTACATCATCAATAAGTACTCCTATCCTATCAATTTTATTAATAACAATGATTGTGGGAATCTTAAGCTTCTGTAATAAATGCCATAATACCTTAGTTTGAGCCTGTACACCATCGGCTGCCGAAATCATTAATATAACGACATCTACCGCCAATAAACTACGTTCTACTTCAGAAATAAAATCGGCATGGCCAGGAGTGTCAATAATATTAAATTGCACATTCTCAAAACCGAAGCTAAGTTGTGATGCGATTACACTTATGCCTCTTTGCTTCTCCACATCAAGGTAATCAGATGTTGCAGTTCCTTTATTTACATCTCCCATTTTGCTCAATAAACCAGCCTCATACAGAATATGCTCTGTAAGAGTTGTTTTTCCTGCATCAACATGGGCAAGTATTGCTATATTTATTATTGAGGGCATTGAATTTTATTAATAATATTTAGTAAAGAATAAAAACAAATGTACATTAATAATTAGGAGAGATTGTGATTTTTTATCTAGTTTTGTTATTAATAATAACAACAGGAAAATATGAGTTTTTTATCGAGAATAACGTATAATTCACCAGTAGTATTATCATTTGCATTGCTTTCCACAGCAATACTACTAATCGACACTATAATTGGAGGATTATTAATGCCATTTTTCACATTAGCGCCATACTTTGATTTCACATCTATAAGCTGGTATTTTTCATTATTCTCTTATACATTAGGACATGTAAGCTTTAGTCACTTATTTGGAAATATATCCTTTATACTACTTATTGGGCCAATATTAGAAGAAAAATATGGAGGTAGAACATTATTATTAATGATGGCTATCACAGCTTTATTTACTGCTTTGCTAAATAATATTTTCTTTAGCACGGGTATTATTGGTGCTAGCGGAATTGTTTTTATGATGATAATATTGGTTTCTTTTACCAATTCTAAAGAAAATGAAATTCCTTTAACATTTATTCTTGTGCTTTTTCTATATATTGGTAAAGAATTATTTATGGCTTTCGAAAATGATTCCACATCACAATTTGCTCATATAATGGGTGGTTTAGTTGGTGCTGTGTTTGGGTTCACACCTTTTATCAGGAAAAGAATTTAGTTTATTTTATGGTATCTTTCTCGCTAAAGTATTTTGGAATAATAATATTATCCCAAACACTCCAAACAGGTTTTTTCTTTTTATATTCCTGACCAAGAATCCATTGTTTATATGCCTTCTCAATTGTTCCATCTTGCATTCTATAATCAATCCATTTATCTATATATCTATTCCAGACTGCACTTTTAGCAATTGGAAATACCAGCGAATTTTTCATGTGAACAGGTAAAGGATTTACTACTTTATATCCATCATTAAGAATAGTAAGAGCACTAGCACGTTCAGCACTAGTAAGATAAGCATCAATAGATATTGAATCGGGCAATTCGTCCTGAACAAAAAATTCATCAAGATCATGCATGCCATATACACCTGCCGAATGGAAAAAAGAAGTAAATTCTAAAGCGATATCTTCTCTCTCAAAATATGCAATAGTAAATGTATCCAGGTTTATTGCAGTTTCAAATTCATCTAAATCACTATTTTCCTTTTTAACAACCAGAGCCAAACTAACTGTCAGATAAGGTTTTGACAGTAGAATTTCTTCTACATAACCACTCGAAAGAAAAATATCTGAAGCCACAATATCATAATAATCTTTTTTGATCTCATTAATTATTTGACCTTTAATAATTGGAACAAATACAATATCTACACTTAAATCTGCTGCTAGTTGGTGCATAAGGTCTATTCCTAATCCCACAAGATTGGAATCTGAGTTATAATAACTATACGGCATAGCATTATCATAAAAACCGACCCTTAATACTTTAGTCCTTTTTATTCTACTCAGAGAGTTTTCTCTTATCCATTTTCTTTTAGGATTACGCTTAGCCTCTTTTAATATAGTATATGGTTG
>JAOZSY010000444.1 GCA_029939445.1 Bacteroidales bacterium | reverse complement strand
AAGTAAATTTATATATTTAGCACGTAGAGTACTGTACTTTACGTGCTATTTTTTTGTAATTTTGTTTTATTAATTTATAATTAAAAATAGAAAATAATGGCAAATTTAACAACAAAATATTTAGGTTTAGATCTAAAAAATCCAATTATTGTAGGTGCTTCCGAAATTACAAATTCAGTGGAAAGTATTAAAAAGTATAAGAATGCTGGAGCAATAGTATTGAAATCACTATTCGAGGAGCAAATTCTTATGGATATTAACTCAGAAAGAGTTAATAACATTGCTGGCACATACGATCATATTGAGAATTATATTGGCTATTATCTTAAAAAACATACTGTAACTAATTATTTGAATTTGATAAAGGAATCAAAACAAGCTGTTGATATTCCAATTATTGCTAGTATCAACTGTTTTGATGATAATGAATGGATTGATTTTGCTACTAAAATTCAAGCAGCTGGTGCAGATGCTCTTGAGGTTAATTTATTTATTATGCCTGCAAATGTTGAAACAACTGGGCGAGATTTAGAACAAAGATATATCAATATTATAGAGAAACTACTTAAAGTTGTTGATATTCCTGTGTCAATAAAATTGAGTAACTACTTCTCAGGTTTGGCTAATTTCCTAGTAAAATTGTCTAAGCTTGATATTAAAGGATTAGTATTATTTAATAAGTTTTATTCACCAAAAATTGATATTGATAATGAAAAGATAGTTTCTGGTATAAATAAAACCACTTCTAACGATAATGCAAATGTGCTACGTTGGTTAGGAATACTATCAGATAAAGTAGAATGTGATTTGTCTGCTTCTACGGGAATACATACAGCAGAGGATGTTATTGGGAATTTATTGGTAGGAGCTACTACCACACAAATGGTTTCTGCATTTATGATAAATGGAGAAAAACACCTTGATAAAACACTTTCTGAGTTAGAGAGCTGGATGGTAAGTAAAAACTATACTACTATTGATGAGTTTAGAGGCAAGCTAAACCAAAAGAATATTAAAAATCCTATGATGTTAGAACGCTCTCAATTTATGAGATATTTTACTGATTAATAATACAATGAGTAGTATAGATATTTTAAGTACTTTATTTTAGTAAAAGTATAAGTTTGCCATGGTAAACATGTTAACTCATTAGCGCACAATACATATTTATTCTACTTTTGCCAAATGATAAAAAACATTATCCTTAATAGAAATATGCTGTTGGTGATGGCAATAGTGCTAGGCTTATTCTTGCCGCAATTTGCACAGTTTATTGCACCATACACTTTTTGGTTTTTGGCTTTGGTAATGCTATTCTCACTAACGGGACTTTCTGCAAAATCATTATTTCCTCTAAAGAGTGTCATAAAACCAATGCTTGCAGGAGTATTTCTTAATCATATACTTTTTGGAGCGATAGTTTTAGGAGTGGCAGCTTTGTTTTTTGATAGCAGCTCCTCATTATTTATTGGTTTTGTAATTATTGCCGCTACGCCTCCTGGTGTGGCAATTATTCCCTTTAC
>JAOZSY010000196.1 GCA_029939445.1 Bacteroidales bacterium | reverse complement strand
AAATAGTGAATCAAACGAATATAGATTAGCTTATATATTTGATATTTATGCACAGAATCCAATGAGCAGACAAGATGTATACGTTGATGCTCAAAATGGAGATATATTATTTATTAATAAAACTATACATAATGCCGATGTGGTAGGAAGTGCTCACACTAAGTATAGTAGTGTAAAAGACATAACTACAGATTCTTATAATAGTATATATCGACTAAGAGAAAGTGGTAGAGGCTTAGGTATTGAAACTTATGACTTAAACAATGCTACATCCTACAGTGGAGCTGTTGATTTTTACGATACCAATAATGTATGGAATAATATAAATGCACAGCAGGATGAAATTGCAACTGATGCTCATTGGGGAATGGAAATGACTTATGATTATTATATGAATATGCATAATCGTAATAGCATTGATGGAAATGGAAAGAAATTAATATCCTATGTTCATTACGACTACAACTATGCAAATGCATTTTGGAATGGAAATTTTATGACTTTTGGTGATGGAAACTCAAGCATGGGTCCATTAGTAGCATTAGATATTGTGGGTCATGAAATATCTCATGGTCTTACATCATATACTGCAAATCTTGATTACCAAGATGAATCAGGTGCTATGAATGAAGGCTTTAGCGATATTTTTGGAACCGCTATCGAATTCTATGCTAAACCAGCTACTGCAAATTGGCTAATTGGAGAAGATATAGGATTTGCAATGCGCTCTATGTCTGATCCAAACTCTAAAGGAGACCCAGATACATATATGGGAGTAAACTATTATACTGGCACAGGAGATAATGGAGGTGTACATACAAATAGTGGAGTTCTCAATTATATTTTCTTTTTGATGAGTGATGGTGACAATGGCACTAACGACAATAATGATGTTTATAATGTAGTTGGAAATGGTGTTGATACAGCAGGAGCTATAGCTTTTAGAGCATTAACAGTATATTTAACAAACACTTCACAATATGCCGATGCTAGATTTTATTTTATAAAATCTGCTATTGATCTTTATGGTCCTTGCTCCTCTCCTGTTGAAACTACTACAAATGCATTTTATGCAGCAGGAATTGGTGCTCCATATCAAGCAGGTGTTGCTGCCGATTTTGATGCAATAGTTAAAGATTATTGCCAACCAACAGCAAATGTACAGTTCACAAATCAAAGTAATAATGGAATAAATTTTACATGGTATTTTGGTGATGGTAGTACTAGTACAGATTTTAATCCTACACATAATTATACAGCTTTTGGAAATTATGCTGTAACTCTTGTTACTGATGGTGGTAGCTGTGGTATGGATTCTATAGTAAAAGACAACTTTATTTCAGTGGATACTGCAAACCCATGTATTTCGTATATGCCTAATGCTGGTAGCCAACTACTAACTTCTTGTACTGGTGTATTATATGATGACGGTGGCACTTCCGACTATTCCAATGATATGAATGTTACGACTACAATTTCGCCACTAGGTGCAAATACTGTAGTGCTAACATTTACTCAATTTAATTTTGAACCAGGTTACGATTATCTAAAAATATATGATGGACCAAATAGTGCATCAACATTAATTGGCTCTTATGACGGAAATAATCTACCAAATGGCGGCATAGTAACTTCAACTGGAGGTAGCATTACTATTGTTCAATCTACAGATGTAATGGTTACTGAAGATGGCTTTGTTGCTAACTGGCAATGTACATATTCTGCAGTGCCTCCAATAAGTGATTTTGTGGCAAATGATACTATGAATTGTAGTGGCGTTGTTAGTTTTACAAATATGAGTCAAAACGGACCAACGAGTTTTCTTTGGGACTTTGGTGATGGTAACACATCAAGTATGCAAAGCCCAACACATACTTATGCTCAAAACGGAACATATTCTGTGAGCCTAAACACAACTAACTCCTATGGAAACAATTTATTGGTTAAAAATAATTATATAACCATAAGTAAACCCATTACTCCTATTGCTAGTTCAGTAGCCATATGTTCGTCAGGAACAGTGCAACTTACTGCAACATCAAATAATGGACTAATAAAATGGTATGATAGTGAAGTTTCAAATACTGTTATTGATACTGGAAGCATTTTTATAACTCCTAATTTAACTCAAACTACTTCATATTGGGTAGAGAGCTCTATTGATAAATCATTACAAACTGGTGGCATGGTTGCAACTGCTAATAATGGTGGTATTTTGGCTTATGATCAGTCTCTAATATTTGATGTGTATAAAGCAGCAAAGCTTATTAGTGTTGATGTATACGTAACCTCTAATGGTAGTAGAACCATAAAACTATTTAACTCCAGTGGTGTTACTTTAGCTAGCAAAACTGTAACAGTAAATTCTGGTTGGAACACCGTTGAATTGGATTTCGATTTACCTATTGCTAATGACTTAAGTTTATCAGGAGTTAATATGTGGCGTCATAATTCTAATGTATCCTACCCTTACACTATTTCTGATATATTATCAATAAATAAAAGTAGTGCAAGTACAAACCCAACAAATTATTACTACTATTTTTATAATTGGCAGGTGCAAGAGCAATCATGTACAACTGACAGAATAGAAGTTACTGCATTTATAAACTCAGCACTTCCGATTGTAGATTTTGCAATTACAAATAACGACCCTTATATTAGTTTTAATAATGGTACTCAAAATAATGGTATTGCTCATTGGGATTATGGAGATCAATATACTAGCGATACTCAAGACCCTACTCACCTATACTCTACAAATGGAACTTATACAGTAGAGCTAACGGTAGATAATGGTTGTGGTACTGCATCAACAACAAAAACAGTTACAATTGGTCAGGCTACAAGTATTGAGGATATAAATGCTGATAAAATAAGTAAGCTATATCCTAACCCTAATAATGGAAACTTCAGTATTGAATTAAATACTGAGAATAATTATAAGGAGCTTGAGATATATAATTCAATAGGTCTTTTAATTTATAGAGCATCTATTTCTATAAATGAATCCATTATTGAAATAAATATGAGCAACTATAGTTCAGGAATGTATTTAGTAAAACTTAAATCTGAAACTACAAATACAAATCTGAAATTTATTAAGAAATAAAGAATTACTTTTGCCCAAAATATATATAAACTTATGTATTTTGGGCTTTTTTGTGCTCCATAATTTTTAAAAATAGATAATGAATAATAAAGAGAAATTTCTTAATAAAGCAATAGAACTTGCTAGCGAGAATGTAAAAAGTGGTAATGGTGGACCTTTTGGCGCTGTGGTAGTAAAGGATGGTAAGATAATAGCTACTGGGGTAAATAATGTAACAACAAATAACGACCCTACAGCACATGCCGAAGTAACAGCAATTCGTAATGCTTGTAAAGAGCTAAATACATTTCAATTAGAAGGCTGCGAAATATACTCTAGTTGTGAGCCATGCCCTATGTGCTTAGGAGCAATATATTGGGCACGACCAAAGGCTTTATACTTTGCTGCTGATAAGTATGATGCTGCTGATGCTGGATTCGACGATTCATTTATTTACGATGAAATAAAACTAGATTATAGCAATAGAAAAATCATTACAGAAATAATTGCTCTTAAAAATAAGAAACAACCTTTTATTGACTGGGAGAATTCGAAATTTAATGTAGAATACTAGAGTTTATCATCTAAAAGCAGCCAATAGCAACGATAAATCTTGAAAACGCATTCCGTATTTTTTTGCAAGTCTTTCGAAAGTTATTTTACCATTATAAAGGTATGTTCCATTTCTTATCCCCGAATCGTTTACAATAAGTTGATTCAATCCACCTTCATTATGCATTCTTAAAACTAATGGAGCAAAATAATTGCTCAAAGCATAAGAAGAAGTATGAGGAGTTCGTGACGATATATTAGGAACACAATAATGAGTGACACCATGTTTTTGAAAAACAGGATTATTATGATTAGTAACTTCTGAAGTTTCAAAACAACTACCTTTATCAACACTAACATCTACTATTACAGAACCTTGTTTCATATTCTTCACCATATCTTCGGTAACAATAGCATTATTCTCAAAGTCATTAGTATCTAAAGCACCTATTACAACATCAGCACTTTTCAATGCATTAGACAATACATCAGGCAATATTATTGAGGAATAAATTGATATTCCAATATTAGATTGCAAACGGCGAATGCTGGAAATTGAATTATCAAAAACTTTAACAAAAGCCCCCAAGCCAATTGCTGTTTTGGCAGCAGATTCGGCAACAGTGCCTGCTCCTAGTATTACAACTTCTGATGGATTTATTCCAATAAAACCACCAAGCATTTTGCCCCTTCCCCACTGCGAATCAGATAAATAACTCGAAGCTATTAGTATGGATGTGGAACCTACAATTTCTGAAATTGAATGTAATATAGGATGTTCGTTAGTATTATTTCTAATATGCTCATAAGATAAAGCTGTTATTCCTTTATTCATAAGAGCTTTGCAGTAAGCTTTTGTTTGAATACGCTCATTAAGTGCCGAGATTAGTATAACCTTCTTCTTCATTAAAGCTATCTCATCAACTGTGGCTGGAGCAACTTTAATAATAATATCACATTGATATATCTCTTGCGAAGTTTCTACTATTATTGCACCAGCATCAGCATATTGTTCGTTGCTAAAACTTGCATTCTTTCCAGCATTCTTCTCAATGTATACTTCAATGTCGTTCTCCACAAGCATTGATACTGCTGATGGCACTATGGCAACACGTTTCTCTTGTAGCACTATCTCTTTTGGAACTCCTATTGTGAAATTCTTAGAGCTCTCTATAGTCATTAATAATTCTTCTTGTGGTAATAATTGTGCAGATTGTTCCATCTTTATATACGGTTTCTGTTGCTTAGCCATAATAATATGATTTTGTAATGTCAAAAATAACATAAATAATCGTTGATTCTAGATGTATCTTTATAATGGTTAATTGTTAATGATTAATTATTAATTGTTAATGAAAAGAAAAAAGAC
>JAOZSY010000195.1:2187-5026 GCA_029939445.1 Bacteroidales bacterium | reverse complement strand
AGCTCTATCACAATCACTTTATCACCTTCTAATTCAAATAATGCTTCATCAAAATCTGGTGAGCCACTATCACCTTTCTTTTTATAAGAAAAGCCATAAGGTTCACTGGGAATTCCAATCCAGCTTGTATTAAGTTCACCGTTTTTGTCCAAATCGTGATAAATTGCTATCGCATATTTCCCCAATGGAATATTGCTAAAAACATATTTAAAATCTCTGGAACTTACAGGAATCTTCTTTCCAATAAAATAGTTATCGCCTTCAGGAAAACCATCTGCACTATTAAATATAGCAATAGTCATATCCCCTTTAGTATCATTAATATTAGTAACTTTTAGGGTAATATTAGCGGTTTGCCCCATTCCATATATTGATATGATTGAGAAGCAAACAGTAAATAGAAATAACTTCATGTTAACTAGGTTTTAAATGGTTTATATGACTCATAATAAGAGTAATTACTAATTTATTAATTTGCGTTATCAGTATCTGCGTGCATAGGTAGAGTAATGTAAAATATACTTCCTTGGTTTATTTTGCTTTCTACTTTTATTTCTCCACCAATGCTTTTTATAAGTTCCGAACTAATTAATAGGCCAAGCCCTGTTCCTTTTTCATTATTAGTGCCCAGATTTGAAATAGGATTGTTGTTATTAAATAAATTAGCACATTGTTTTTCAGATATTCCAACACCATTATCCTTGATTGATATATGGCGCATATTATCTTTTAGATAACATCCAATGTTTATTTCTCCATTTTCAGGAGTAAATTTTATTGCATTACTAATTAGGTTTCTAAGTATAATTCGTAAATAATCTTCATCACTTTTAATAATTATTGAATTATCAATGTTGTTTATTATTTTTATTTGTTTAGTAAATATAGTAAGCTCAATATTTTCTATAATATTGATAATAAGAGAGTGTATAGAAAATTCTGAAATATTGGGTTTATTTTCTAAGCGGTTTTTTGACCAATACAGTAAATTCTCTAACATTAAAAATGTTGATTTCATCGATTTTCCAATCATTTTAATGTACTCATCTTTCTCTTCCTCTGTAATGTTATCATCCTCTTCTAATATTCTAAAAAAAGAATCAGCAGTACCTATGGGACCTCGTAAATCATGAGAAAATGTTCCAAATATTTTTTCTAAGGCAGAATTATATTGCTCTAGCTTTATTGATTTCTGCTCTAGAGTCTTATTGGTTTCTTCTAGTTGGAGGTTTATTCTTTTTATTTTGCTATTATTACGAATTATGTTATAACCAAATAATAGTGTAATTATTAATAATACAATAATAATATTTCTTGTTATTAATTGATATGATATATACTTGTCTTTAAGCTTGTTTTCTTTAATAAGGAGCTTATTCTCCATATTTGTTTGAATGATTTTATGCTTTGATTCTAGAATAGATACATTTGATTGATGATCCATATTATTTATAGAATCGCTAATAGTTTTTGATTCAATTAAAAGTAATGCAGCTTTATTATGTTCTCCATTTTTATTCAATATTTTTGCCAAATCGAAAGATACTTCAGCAATGCCTAATAGGTCATTATTTAATCGTGCATTTTGCAGATATTTATTAGCGGCATTTATGGCTTTCTTATTATAATTATTAATACTAGTATTACTATAATAGAAGTAGAAAATCATTTTTAATGAAGAAAGGTTCAGCGCTTCATAACCAAGTTTTTTCGCCACTTTATTGCAACTATCAGCTATTGCAATAGCTATGTCTGTTTTGCCTTTCTTATCATAAATACGAGCTTCATTTAGTGCAATAATTAGCTGACTATAATATTGACCCTCTTTTGCGTAATAAATTTTGCCTTTTTGAAAGTATGTTAGTGCTATTTCTAATTCATCAATATCAGCAAGAAAAACTGCATAGTTTAATTCAGCATAGGCCAAGGCCTCATTAATATTAAATTTATTGGCCAAATTAATTCCTTTAAGAAAATATTTGTGGGAATTGATAGTGTCATTAAAATTTGAATAAAACATGCCTAATTCTGTATGAACATTTGAATACAATATGTTTAAATCCACATTGTTTGTGTCCGTTTTAAATATGCTCCTTATCCCATATATACTTTTCAATTGAAACTCAATTGCGGACTCATACATTCCCAAATCATCATAAATAATTGCTAAATTATTATAAAGAAAGGGAAGTCGGTATATACTTTCTTTTTTTGTTTTAATATCATTTTTGCTATTCTGTATTCTGTTTATGGATTTCTCAAGAAAGAATATCGCTGAGTCATTCATATTCTTATAATTGTAATAAGCGCTTTTAATATTGCATAGATCAACGAAGTAAAAGTCTATACCAGACTTGTCTATATATTTTTTGTAAATAGGAATTAATGCTTTGGTAATAATTAAATCTCTTTCAAGATAATGCCAAATAGAGTCATATAGAAGGCTTATCACTGTGCTATCTGCATATTTGGACAATTCATAGGACTCCTCAATATTTAAGGTGCTGCTATTCTGTGCTAAAATATGATTATTTGAAAATAATGCAATTAGACTTATACTTATTATTATAAAAAACTGCTTTATGATTTTCATATAGAGCGCGACTTAAGAGCGTATTTGCTAGTATTACTGTTTATAATAAAAATTATATTTGTACAAATTTACAAAAAATCTAGCAGATGAAGCTTTTTATAATATTTTTAGTCTGTTATAAGTGATGGAACGCGATAAATCCGATAATTATCGGATCGCGCACTAGCACTATGGTGGTATTCGTGCGGCATCTGGGGTATTTGTTTTTTTAGGATGCTTGTAACTAACAAAAACACAAAACTATTA
>JAOZSY010000195.1:0-2087 GCA_029939445.1 Bacteroidales bacterium | reverse complement strand
ATTACTGATATACTGAATACGGATTACATTTTAGAGATTTTGTAATAATTAGGAAATTGCAAAACCCACGATAAAACTAGGACTACCTATTGTTATTATGCCCAGGCACTACCGAACCACCACGATTTTGAAAGTCTGGGTCTCATTAATAGTCCTAATAGCCATAATACAAATGCCTTATTTAGAGTATTGAAATCAATATCTACTATTATAATGACTAATTAGTATAACTTTTGGTCATTACGATATTTTAATATATCTTTGTAGAAAATAAGAGAGTCTATGTATCAAAGAATTATTGAGAATAATATCAACGCAAAAATAGGGAGTGGTAAGGCAATAATAATAGTTGGAGCCAGACAAGTTGGCAAAACAACTCTTATACAAAATCTGTTAAAGGGTAAAGATTATCTGTTTCTTGACGCTGATGATCCTGCAACAAGAAAACTATTAACCAGTCCGAATACAGAACAAATCCGAACTATTCTTGGAAAAAACAAATTAATATTCTTAGATGAAGCACAAAGAATTAAAGGAATTGGGATAACATTAAAAATAATAACAGACCAATTTCCTGATGTTCAATTATTTGTTTCAGGTTCATCTTCTTTTGACCTTGGCAATCAATTAAATGAACCGCTAACTGGTAGAAAATGGGAATATGAATTATTTCCTATCTCATGGGAAGAATTTGAAGAAAAAGAAGGATTTATTAAATCTGAACAACAACTAGAAAATCGTTTATTATTTGGAATGTATCCTGAAGTTTTAAATAACAAAGGAATAGAACGTGAAGTATTAAAAAACCTAGTCAGTAGCTATTTATATAGAGATATACTTGCATTTTCGGAAATAAGGAAACCAGAAATTTTAGATGATTTGTTACTCGCCTTAGCTTTGCAGGTTGGAAGTGAAGTTAACTACAATGAACTTGCTGGAACTATAGGCGTTAATAAGATTACTATTCAAAAATACATTGAAATTCTGGAAAAAGGGTATATTATTTTTAGATTAAATAGTTTTAGTAGGAATCTACGAACTGAAATCAAACAAAATCGTAAGATATACTTTTATGATAATGGTATCCGAAATATGATAATCGGGAACTTCAATCCATTGAAATTAAGAACTGATACAGGTGCATTATGGGAAAACTTTTTAATCTCTGAAAGAAAAAAACAGAATGTCTATAAAAACACTTTCTCAAGAATGTATTTTTGGCGAACAAAACAGCAACAAGAAATTGATTTTGTAGAAGAACGAAATGGGAAAATTTATGGATTTGAGTTTAAATGGAAAGCCAAATCAAAAATTAAACTTTCTGAAACTTTTGTCAAAAGCTACAATGCCGTAACAAAAGTCATTGACAAAACTAATTTTAGAGAATTTGTGAAAATTAAATAAGCAAAATTAAACTTCTCGTGAATATGGTCTCTTGTTAATAGATTAATAAGAATAGCCTAAAGGATAGTAATTTGAATTAAATTTGCAATATGTATACAGAAAGATTTAAAACAAAGAATTTCTGCTATGCAAAGTACCAAATGGAGAGGTAAAGTTAGGTGTGCTTTTGCAAAACAAAACTATTTGAATGCCACAATAAAAGGACAATCAACAATTACAAAAAATCTGAAAAATATTTTTTCTAACGAAAAATTAACCTAGAAAGTTAGTATATTACTTTGATAGTACAAATTTAAATGGAATAGTAAACACAAAATCAACTTTCTCTCCATCCTTCTCAGCTGGAATCCAATTTGGCATGATCGAAACTACTCGTAGAGCTTCTGAATCAATCTCAGGATACACCTCTTAATACTTTCAAATTTTTCAAGCTACCATCTATACTAACTCGGAAATTTACATACACCATCCCTTGAGCGGAGTCTTTCTTCGCAAGCTCTGGGTAAACAGTATTTTCTGAAATAAAAGACAACCTTGCCTGATCCCCTCAAGGATAAGATGGATATACATCTACAACAGGAACTTCCGTACTTCCAATATTCGCTTTAGAGCTAATCTCGGGGTAAACCGTTTAAAATCTCCAATCAATAGCTCTGGCTTTTGTCCATTAATACTTCTGAAAA
>JAOZSY010000443.1 GCA_029939445.1 Bacteroidales bacterium | reverse complement strand
TTTATGAAAAAAAAGCTATTATCAATATTTCAATTATCGATAATAGCTTTTATACTTTAGACTTAAAAAATATCTAATGTTAGTATATGTTCTTAGTAAGCAAACATTGAGAATGGATTTACAAATTCATTCACCTCACCTCTAACTGCTTTAATAACATCCTCATTATTTACATTAGAAATCACTTTATCAATCATTTCAACAATTGGGCGCATATGCTCCTCTTTCATCCCTCTAGTAGTAATTGCTGGAGTACCAACTCTCAAACCAGAAGTTTGGAAAGGAGAGCGGCTGTCGAAAGGAACCATATTCTTATTTATTGTAATATCTGCCTGAACCAAAGTATTCTCAACTATTTTACCCGTAATGTCAGGGAATTTAGTACGAAGGTCAATCAGCATACTATGATTATCAGTACCATCAGATATAACTTTATAACCCATATCCATAAATGCATTAGCCATTACTTTTGCATTTTTCTGCATTTGTATAGCATAATTCAAATACGAATCAGTAAGAGCCTCTCCAAAAGCTACAGCTTTAGAAGCAATAACATGCTCTAGTGGGCCACCTTGTTGTCCTGGAAATACAGCAAAGTTAAGTACTGCCGACATCATTTTTGTAGCACCTTTAGGTGTTTTTATTCCAAAAGGATTCTCAAAATCTTTACCCATAAGAATCATACCACCACGAGGACCACGCAATGTTTTATGAGTAGTTGTAGTACAAATATGACAATGGTGCATAGGGTCGTTCAATAGTCCTTTTGCAATAAGCCCTGCTGGATGTGCAATATCTGCCATCAGTATTGCGTCTATTTTGTCTGCAATTTTACGCATACGCACAAAATCCCAATCACGAGAATAGGCAGAAGCACCAGCAATAATCATCTTTGGTTTATGCTCTAAAGCTAATTTTTCCATCTCATCATAATCTACAGTCCCAGTTTCTTCTTTAACATGGTAAGCTATCGGATTATAATTTATTCCTGATAAATTTACAGGAGAACCATGCGATAGGTGACCACCGTGTGATAAATCTAGTCCCATAAAAGTATCACCAGGCTTAAGCACAGCAAAGAAAACTGCAGCATTTGCCTGAGCACCAGAGTGAGGCTGCACATTTGCATACTCCGCACCAAATAAAGCCTTAGCTCTATCAATGGCAAGTTGCTCCGTTTGGTCTACAACTTGGCATCCCCCATAATATCTTTTTCCAGGGTATCCTTCGGCGTATTTATTGGTTAATACCGAGCCCATAGACTCTAAAACTTGCTCACTCACAAAGTTCTCACTAGCAATAAGCTCTATACCATGAAGTTGACGTAATCTCTCATCTTCAATAAGGTCAAAAATTTGCTGATCTCTTTCCATTATATATCTATTTAATATGTATTTCTTAATAATTTTCTTTCAAAATTAGTGTGCAAATTTAATGATAATTTTCTTAATTAGTTATCTTTCAAAGGTTAATTAAGATTATTAAAGGTTGATTTTTCGCAAAATAAAACTTTGACCTATTTAACAATATAAA
>JAOZSY010000194.1 GCA_029939445.1 Bacteroidales bacterium | reverse complement strand
ATTGATATGGGTGTGCAAAATGAAGTTGGCCCTGTAGAATATGGCTTTTATTATACTATCCTTAATTTTGCTTTTATATTCCAAGTTCTTCTAGATTTTGGTATTACAAATTTTAATAATCGCAATATTGCTCGTAATAATCAACTACTAACCAAGTATTTTAGCAGCATAGTTGTGCTTCGATTTATCTTTGCAATAGTTTACCTAATAGTGATTATGCTCATTGCCTATGTATTAAATTATACCGAAAGACAGTTTTATATTCTTGCAATCATTGGATTTAACCAGTTTCTTCTAAGTTTTATTCTATATTTAAGATCAAATTTTTCGGCATTATTATTATTCAAAACCGATAGTATAATATCAGTTTTGGATAGGTTGATATTGATTCTAGTATGTGGAATACTTCTTTGGGGCAATGTTACTACTCAGGAATTCCAAATTGAGTGGTTTGTATATGCACAAACCGGAGCCTACCTTGCCACTGCTCTGATAGCATTATTATTACTACTTCCAAAAATGAATTTTAGTAAACTAAACTGGGATCCAGTTTTCTTTATTCATATCATAAAAAAGAGCTACCCATTTGCACTTCTAGTATTTCTTATGAGTATTTATGGGAAAATTGATAGTGTTTTACTGGAAAGCCTACTCCCCGAAAGTGGTAATTTGCAGGTAGGAATATATGCCTCTGCATTTCGATTATTGGATGTGGTAAATAATATGTCAGGGCTGTTATTTGCAGGATTATTATTGCCAATTTTTTCGAAGTTAATAAAAGAAAAAAAGGACCTTAGTAAAATGGTAAAATTGGGATATACACCTCTTTTCCTTTTGTCGAGCTCCGTTGCGATAATTGCTTACTTCTATGGTGCTAATATTATAGAGTTTCTTTACCATCAGCATAACAGCGAAACGGCTATAAGTTATGCACTGCGAATGGAGCAAACAGCCAATGTTTTTCAGATTCTTATGATGGTTTTTATTGCCACATCATCCACTTATATATTTGGCACATTGCTTACTGCAAATGGTAGTTTAAAGCTTCTTAACTGGGTTGCTTTAACGGGTGTAGTTATTAGTTTAGTTCTAAATTTTGTACTTATTCCACAGTTTGAAGCCATAGGCTCAGCATTTACAAGCCTTGCAGCTCAAGGAATAACAGGAATTTTGCAATTGTATTTTGCTTTCAAACTTCTTAATATTAACTTTGAATTATCATATGTTTTAAGATTGATACTTTTCATAATCCTTGCCAGTATTTCGGCATATTTATCATCCTTTATTGATTATAATTGGATAGTGCAATTAGCTCTCTCTACATCTCTTATCTTGCTTATTAGCATTGGTTTACAGTTGCTTAATTTTGGTGCAGTTTTAAATATATTGAAAAATGAGAAATAATGCAGCCTAAAGTAGAAAGCGGATTAAATAATCTATGGTTAAAGGCTGCAGCTTTAGGGAGTTTATGGGCTGCCAATGAAATTGTTTTAGGCAGTTTTCTCCATAATATTCGACTACCATTAAGCGGCACTCTTATGTCGTTCTTTAGTGTTATTTTTATTCTTGCTTTTATTACCCGTTGGCCTCAGAAAGGACTAATTATTCGTGCTGGAATAATTGCCGCCATGATGAAATCTATTGCGCCAAGTGCTATTATCCTTGGCCCCATGATTGGGATTATTGTCGAAGCCATTATCCTTGAATTATTTTTTAGAATTTCCCGAGGGAGATTATTAATAATGCTAATTGGTGGTGGGCTTGCAGTTTCGGAAGTGCTATTCCAAAAAGTAGTTACCTTATTGGTGAGTTTTGGCTGGAATATTATGAGAATGCTCGAGGCTCTTTATGAATTTGTAGCAAAGCAATTAGGGTCATACTCCATTGAGGGATATTGGGCAGTTATTATACTATTTGCATTTTATTTTATCACAGGTGTTGTAGGAACACTCATAGGCCGTAGGGCAGGGCTGCTTAGTTTTAAACTTGAGAAAGATATTGCAGCTGTGCCAATTTTTGAGCAAAAGAAAAATGAAAGTATCTTTGGTGATGAGATTGATGAAAAATATTCAGGAGTTTTATTATTCTCTCATTTTATTGTTCTTATTACGGGTATGTATATCATAAAAAATACTGAATGGTATATTGGATTGGCTTTTGTTTTGGCATATTTTGGTTTTATCGCTTATAGATATAATAATGCATTTAATCACCTTAAGCGACCAACTTTCTGGATATTCTTCTTTATTATTTCACTATTGGCAGGTTTCTTATTTGCTCAAAAAACCACTGGCGACTTTTTTAGTATTCAGGGTTTTCTTATTGGTATGAAAATGAATATTCGTGCGGCATTGGTAGTTATATCTTTTGCAGCAATAGGTAAAGAGCTCAAGAGCCCTTTGGTAAAAACTATAATGACAAAAAGTGGTTTTAGAAATTTTTATAGGGCTTTAAACCTCTCATTTAGTGTATTGCCAGAAAGTCTAAAAGCATTCCCTGGTCCTAAGCAATTATTTAAATCTCCTATTTTGGTGATTTCGCGGCTTTTGCTTTATGCCGAAAATCTAATGAAAGAAGTAGAACGCCTTGATAGTACTATGGTGCCAATAATTATTATTAGTGGTAATATACAGCAAGGGAAAACTACTTTTGTTAAAAAGGTTATTCATAGACTGCAACGTCAGGATATAAAAGTTGGTGGTTTTATGAGCGAAGTGGTATATGAGAATGATGAGAGGCAGGGTTATGAACTTCGTAAAATTGGGACAGAAAAAAGAACCCCACTTTGTAGTATTAATAAAAAAGAAGATAATTGGATCAAACAAGGAAAATTCTTTTTTAATACTAATGCAATAGAATTTGGGAATAATCTGCTTACAAATAGTGCTGCAGAGTCGCAACTGATAGTTATAGATGAGATTGGCCCATTGGAGCTTAAAAATAAAGGTTGGGCTAAGAGTATTAACAATATTTGTCAGAACTCTACTGTACCAATGCTGTGGGTAGTGCGCGAAAGTCTTGTTAATAAAATTAGTCGCCATTGGCCTGTTGGCAAAATTTACCACTTTAAATTATCGAATGATCTACCAGCCCAAGATGTAGAAAATATTGCCATTCGGATGATTGAGGAATGGAAGGCTGCGAAGAAATGATAAACCCTAGTCAGTTGTAAAATTATAAAACCCTTTAGGAGCAGTCATTGGCATGCATTGAGTATTATCAGTAGCAGTGGTTGCTGTTATATAATACTCTATTTCTTTATTTGAAGAAACATCTGAAATAGAAGTATGATATTGATTTGAAATGTTGCTCTCACTTAATTGATTAGTATTCCATTTTTCAGCCCCCTTTTCTCTCCAAAGCAATTGTAGTGATTTGCGCTTTAATCCAGAATTGCTATAGTCAATTATTTTAGCTTCGAAGTAGTAAGAATCTTCAACTTTTTTGCCTTGTTCTATAAATGTAAGATAAAGCATTTGAGGATTCCACATGGCTCTTGTTCTGCAATGTAAAGCATCTCCATCTTTCCATCCTAATCCCGATTTTCTTCTTTTTAATACTCTTGGATGTAGCATTGGCTCTTGTTTTACGTTATAATCAAAACCCTTTACCGTATAGCCAGGCATAGCAGCAGCCCATTGTTGCAGAGCAATAGAGTCTTGTGCAATTCCAAACTTAGGCACATAAATAGTTTTATTTAGTATCAATGAGTTTGAGTATGCCGCCAATCTATCGTCCTTATACCTTGCTGTATTTAGCCTTAATATTTCATATTTTTTGCCATTGGCAGTTCTAATTTGCGATAATTCATTATTCACAATATCCTCATAAATCTGATAATTAGGATGATCCTTTGGTGGCTGCATTACAAATAATCTGTTATTATCAAGCATTTTGAGTAAGCAATCGATATGCTGAATACCTCTATGCTCAAAATTTGAAATAATACTATAATTTTTTATTCCCAAATAGGTTTCGGTATAATGAATAAATTGAGATTCAACAACGCCAATATAATTATTCTCATTTTTAATAATACAGCAAGAAATTGCACTTCCTTTGCCATCCATAAATACATTTCCACCAGTATATGTAAATGGCAGATCAATTCTGTTATACCCCATATATTTTGCTATATCTATAGGTGTGTCATCATCGTCGGTTGTTAGTATGATCTTTTGTTCTCCAGTGGTTTTGTCTTCTTCGGCAAAAAGAAATTGTAATGAATCATTGCAACCAATGCTTGTTATGGGTGTACTATATTTGTATTGTCCATCAGCAAGGCTCATATTTCCCAAGGAGTCAAAAACTGCAAAAGCACCCCAGTCTCTTGCCCACCATGAGTCCAAACCTTGTGAGGATATAATAAACTCTACATTATTAAGATCAATTCCCCATTTTGCATACCATGTTTTGGCAATTTCTATTTCCTCTTTATTTGGAACTATGGTGTATAATTTGCCATCTTTTGCCAATTCTATTATTAATTTATGTGGCAAATCCAATGGCCAAACAACAATTGCCCCCAAAGCAGGTTCCCATTCGGCAGCCACTCTGTTATTATTATGTTTAATTCTACTTTGATCAATTATTAATGACTCTTCTTGGTTTGTATTGCAAGACGTTAGTATAAGTATAACTAAGAGAGCTATGGTATAGAGTTTATTAAACATTTTCTTTAGATTTTCTGAATAAATAATATGCTTGCTAAATTATACTAAATTTATATTTGGAATTAATCAATTCATTGGAATTTAGCATATAAATGGAAGATAAATAGCGGACTTAAATAATGCTTTCCTAACATTCTCTTTCTTAGCTAAATTACATTCAGTTTTTTTCAGTAACTTTGTGGTTCTAGTTAACTAATATATTGCATTTCAGTACTATAATGCGGATAATTGAATAGTTTTTATATAAATACTACCGTCATGAAGCAATTATTTTATCTTTTTATTATTTTATTTTCTACAAATACCAGCATTGCTCAACTAAATATTGATTCAATTTTAGTTACAAATTCCAACTCTATTA
>JAOZSY010000030.1 GCA_029939445.1 Bacteroidales bacterium | reverse complement strand
TTTGCATCCCAAACTTTGGGGAATTAATTAAAAAACATTCTACTTTATGACATTAATAAAATCAATATCAGGAATTAGAGGAACAATAGGCGGAGAACCTGGCGATACTTTAAGCCCATTGGATGTGGTGAAATTTGTTTCAGCATATTCTACACAACTTAATAATAAGTTTAAAAATAAAAAGATAAAAGTAGTACTTGGGCGTGATGCTCGTATTTCTGGACCAATGGTAAATCATGTGGTTATTGGTACATTAAATGCCATGGGAATTGATGTGATTGACCTTGGTTTATCAACAACTCCAACTGTAGAAATGGCTGTTATTGACCATAAAGCTCAAGGTGGTGTTATACTTACAGCATCTCATAATCCTAAACAATGGAATGCACTAAAACTCCTAAATGAAAATGGTGAGTTTATTAATGCTTCTGAAGGCGCTGAGCTGCTTGATATAGCTTCTAAAGAACTATTTGATTATGCAGAGGTTGATGATTTGGGTAATACCACTTATGATACTAATGCAATAGCAAATCATATTCAACATATTCTAAATTTGGATTTGGTAGATGTGGAAGCTATTAGTAAAGCTAATTTTACTGTGGCTCTTGATGCTGTGAATTCTACTGGAGGAATATCTATACTTCCATTATTAAAAGAACTTGGTGTAGATAATACTGTGGAGCTTTATGTGGAGCCAACTGGTCATTTTCCGCATAATCCAGAACCTTTGCCAGAGCATTTAACAGAGCTTTCGGCTGCCGTGGTAGATAATAAGGCTGATGTAGGCTTTGTGGTTGATCCTGATGTTGATCGTCTTGCTATTGTTATGGAAAACGGTGAGATGTTTAATGAAGAATATACTCTTGTGGCTGTTGCTGATTATATTCTGCAACACCAGCCAGGTAATACTGTTTCTAATATGTCGTCTACTCGTGCTTTAAGTGAGATTACCAGAAAACAAGGTCATAGTTATTCTGCGTCAGCAGTGGGCGAGGTGAATGTTGTAGAAATGATGCGTAAAACCAATGCTATAATTGGTGGTGAAGGTAATGGAGGTATTATATACCCAACACTTCATGCTGGTCGCGATTCCTTGGTAGGTATTGCTTTATTCTTGACGTATCTAGCAAAAAGAGATATTAAAGTTTCTGAGCTCAGAGCTGAATATCCAGCGTTTTTTATAAGTAAGAATAAGATTCAACTAAAGCCAGAAATGGATGTTGATGCTATTCTTATTAAGATGGAGGATAAATATTCTAATGAGAATGTATCCACAATTGATGGGGTTAAAATAGACTTCGCAAATTCATGGGTACACCTTCGTAAATCTAATACAGAACCAATTATCCGTATTTATGCTGAAGATTCATCGCTTGAGAAAGCTGATAAATTAGCACATAAAATAATGGACGATATAAAATCATTTATGTAATGGGAGCACCTTTAGTAAATAGAAAATCACCTCTTAAGCAAGGCGTTACAATGGCAATTGTAATGTTTGTAATTAGCCTTGCTTGGCAAACTTATAAGCTTGGAGAGTTTAACGAATATGTAATTTTTGCTTCCGTTGTTGGAGGTCTTGTTGGTGGATTGGTTTATGGTGGAATTTCATATTTTCGTTATAGGTAGTTGGAAGTCTTCAGTCCACAGTTGGCAGTCCACTGAATACTGAATACTGAGTAAAATAAAATAAAGCAAATATGATTTATCTCGATAATGCGGCAACAACGCAAATGGATGCCAAAGTGATTGATTATATGCATGAATTAATGCACAATCATTATGGAAATCCTTCTTCTATTCATGCTTATGGCCGCCAGGCTAAGGTGTTGGTAGAAAATGCGAGAACTAAGATTTCGTCATTGCTAAATGTCTTTCCTGCAGAAATATTTTTTACCTCTGGAGGTACCGAAGGTATTAATACCATAATTAATGGAGTGCTTTGTAAGCCAGAAATAACAAAGGTTATTACTAGCCCAATAGAACATTCTGCAATGCTAAATAGCATAAAACATTATTCAAAATTATATGATGTGGAGCTTTGTATGCTTGCTATTGATGATAAAGGAAATATTAATCTTAAAGAATTAGCTACCGAATTGGAGAATCATGATGGGAAATCATTGGTGAGTTTGATGCATGCAAATAATGAAATAGGAACATTGCTCTCCATAAAGAAAGTTGGAGAAATTTGCAAAAAAAGCAATGCATTATTTCTATCAGATACTGTACAAACCATAGGTAAGTTTAAGAATGATTTTTCGGCAGGATACCCTGATTTTGCTATAGGTTCAGCGCATAAGTTTCATGGTCCTAAAGGTATAGGGTTTATTTATATAAATGGAAATACTAAGGTTGATCCTATATTTATTGGTACACAAGAACGAAATATGAGAGCGGGTACCGAAAATATTTTTTCTATTGCAGCAATGGCTAAAGCTATGGAGATTGCTTATGAAAATATGAATTTAGTTACCAAGAAATATGCTGAACTAAAATCTTATCTATTAGAAAAAATAAAAAGTGAAATTGGTGACATTGCTTATAATGGAGATATTGATGGACTTCCAAATCTTATAAATATTGCTATTCCTAAGACTTCCAGTAACGAGATGCTACTAATGAAATTTGATATAGCAGGAGTGATGGTCTCTGGAGGTAGTGCATGTAGCTCTGGAGCTCTTAAAGATTCTCATGTAATTGAAGCACTAGGAAAAGCCGATAAATATAGAGCAATCCGTATTGCTTTTAGTAAATATACTACTACTGAAGAAATAGATAAGTTTATTGATGTGCTTAAAAAAAGCATATAACTATTGCATTATTATATCTTAATTTATAAGTTTAAATAATGTAATGTAAAACACACTAATACTGAGAATTATAGATTACTATTGATTAATATATTATTCTTGATCCTCAGCAAACCACTCAGCATAGCTTGTTGCTGTTTCATGAAGTTTTATTGCTACTAATTCCACTCCTTCGGGTAATTCTGGAATTACTTTCTCAGCAAAATCAATAACCATATTTTCGCATGTGGGTTGGTAATCAACCATATGTGTTCGGCCAAATAACTGATTATTTTCGGTAAGCCATTCGCTAGGAGTTTCGCTATTTACCACAAATGCATGATCAAGAGGATCCACAATTAGCCTATTTACAATCTTTTTTAAAGCACCAAAATCCATTACCATTCCTCGTTTTGGCGACGATTTATCCCAATTTGGAGTAGCTTTTATAGTAACTGCCAATTTGTATGAGTGACCATGAATATGCTGACATAAGCCATCGTAATTAAGCAGCGAATGAGCCATCTCAAATTCAAATTCTTTAGTAAGTCTTATTTTTGTCATAGCTTTATTAGTTTTAAGGTTTTGTGTTGATTGTATCTATTGCTGATACTTATAAAGTAAATCCCTGCTTCCAAACTAGATATATCAATTTTTATATTTTTACCATATTCTTCCGAATGTAATAACGCTCTACCACTAATATCAATAATATCTATTGAATAGTTAGAATTATTGTTCTCTACGGTTATATGGATTTCAGAATTTGCAGGATTTGGATAATAACTAAATAGTAATTCAGAGTTTAGCTCTAAACCAGTATTTGGAAACCAAACAGAATCAACCCACTCGGGATGGTCAATATATGGATTACGATTATTTTGAATACCATAAACAGCATTATTTCTTTCAATTTCTTTTGTGCTTACAGTATCTTGAATATGCCATTGATATAACATGTTCAATGCCCATGTTTTAGGCTCAGCACCATCTACCATTGGGCTGCCTGACCAGTTTGCATCTTCACCAAAGTAGCGTGTTGCCATATAAAAATATGTTCTAGCAAAATCGCCTTTATATTCATCAATGGGCTCAAATACAGTTCCAGTATATCCAGCAGTAGTGTTTGCCCCTAGTTCACTTCCATTTAGTGATGTCCATGTTGCATTACTAACTTCTCCAAAAGGGTAATTAGACCGTCTACCATTCACATAGCCATCAGTAGGATATATATGGAAAATATCAGTAATCATAGGGTTCGCATTATTAAACCAACTTTTAGGAAAAGAATGCTCTCTATTATAACAAGAATTTTCGCCACTATAGTTCCCACATTGATCCGAAACAAAAGTGTATTCGTAGGGAGGAGTGCCCCCAGGGTTGTCAGAATACATATCCCAAACTTTGCCATTAGCCTTTTTATCAGTAGTTTGGCACGAAGTCCAAATCTGAGAATAGGATATTACTGTATGATTATCAATTATATCGTGTAATGCTTGTTTCATAATATCACCTTCCTTACCAATAGCATTGTCGTAATAATTTGGTGGAATTTGTGCTATTGTAACACTGCTTATTAGGAAAACTAAATATATAATATACTTCATAATTTCTTAATTATCTTAAATAATCTATTAACTAATCCCAATATCTATCAGGTCTGAAAACTGCATACTAAATTCTATTTATCAAATAGCAATCTATCACCTCTAAAGTCTTCCATAAACTCACCATTATTATAAACAAGGCTACCATTTACAAAAGTTTTAAGAACTTTTGATTTAAACTCCTTACCATCAAATGGCGACCAGCCAACTTTATATAGCACATTTGATTTATCAGCAGTCCATTTATTATCAATGTCTACAACCACTAGGTCAGCAAAATATCCTTCCTTAATAAATCCACGCTTTTCAAGAGAAAAACAATCAGCAGGAGCATGACACATTTTTGTAACTATTTGCTCGAGGCTAAGTTCTCCTCGGT
The DNA here is from genome assembly GCA_029939445.1 of Bacteroidales bacterium. GTDB lineage: Bacteria > Bacteroidota > Bacteroidia > Bacteroidales > UBA1556 > UBA6267. The sequence continues at coordinate 12,513 of JAOZSY010000030.1, read as the reverse complement.
GATAGAACTCTAACATAGAAACCAATGAATGTTGTACAAGTGGACCGCCTGATGGTGCATCAAAATAGTTATTATCCTTTTCCTCAGCAGTATGTGGAGCATGGTCTGTAGCTATTACATCAATTTTATTGTCAATAAGAGCTTGCAATAAGGCTTTTCTATCAGTTTCGGTTTTTACTGCCGGATTCCATTTTATTTTTGTACCATAAGTATCATAATCCTTATCATTAAAAATAAGATGATGAACACAAACCTCTGCCGTAATTTTCTTTTCCTTTAAAGGTGTTTTATTATCAAAAAGCTCCATTTCTTTGGCTGTAGTTAGGTGCAAAACGTGTAAGCGAGTATTATTCTCCTTTGCAAGTCTCACTGCCATCGACGAAGATAGGTAACAAGCTTCTGCAGAGCGAATAAGAGGATGCATCCGAATTGGCATATCTAGGCCATGTTTTTCCTTAAATTCAGCAGTATTCTTTTTTATTGTAGCTTCATCCTCACAATGGGTTGCAACAAGGGTAGGAGCTTTACTAAAAATACCTTTTAATGTTTCGGGATTATCAACAAGCATATTTCCAGTTGATGAGCCCATAAAAACTTTAATTCCACATACATTCTTGGGATTTGTCTTTAATATTTCTTCCAAATTATCGTTTGACGAACCCATATAAAAACTAAAGTTAGCCATAGATTTTCTAGCGCCATCTTTATATTTTTTCTCCAATAATTCTTGCGTAAGTATTGGAGGATTATTATTAGGCATATCCATATATGAAGTTACTCCTCCAGCAACTGCAGCACGACTTTCGGTTGCAATATCAGCCTTATAAGTAAGTCCGGGGTCTCTAAAATGTACTTGGTCGTCTATTATGCCTGGGATAATATATTTGCCATCAATATCAATAGTATCGGCATCAATATCTGGAGTTTCTCCTTCGTAAATGGCTTTAATTAGCTTGCCTTCTATTAGAATAGAACCATTAAATATCCGATTATTATTTACAATATTTGCATTTTTAAGAAGTATCATTATTTTATGGTTTAATATGGTTTTCTAAAGAATTATAGTAAAAGATTACTTTTTATGATATAGTATGCCACTTATTTTAAGCAAAGTATCCATAATAACTATCTTTGTATTAACGTTTCTAGAAATATGATAGACAGCTTCGTTCAGCACTTTTGATATTTCATCGATATTATTATTATTAACAAATTTACTGAACTTTTGAATAAAATCTAGTTCTGCACCATTAGCCTTTACCAGCTCGTAATTATTTAACGATTGATAATTACACATTCTTGATACCTTAAGGCCATAAAGAAAAAGTTGTTTTATGTTCTCACGACCAATTTTACCTGTTTCATCAGAAATTTTACGCATTTTGGCAAACTGCCGCCCATATGCAAAAAGCATCATATTCCTAAAAATTTCAAAATTAGGATTAAGCTGTTTTTCATTGGCAATTATTGGTAATATATTTTTGAAATTCCCATCGGCAACATTAACCATTGATTCTATTGTTTGAGAATCATAATTGAAATTATTTTTTAGGAAATTTTCGATACTCTTATTATCAAGAGGCTTTAATTTTACCAATTGAGTTCGTGAAGTAATGGTTTTAAGTATATTATTTGGTTCTTCAGTTATTAATATGAAGAGTGTTTTCTCTGGTGGCTCTTCCAAAATCTTAAGTATTTTGGGAATTGAATCACGGTTCATTTTTTCTATTAACCATATAATCATCACCTTGTAATTACCTTCGTAAGCACTTATTCCTAAGGTTTTTATAATACTGTTTGCAGTATTTACACTTATGTTTCCTTGCTTATTTTCTATGCCAATTTTCTTATACCATTCTGGTGCGCTGAGATAAAAATTGCTTTCTAAAAGAGCTTCTCTCCATTCGGTAATAAAATTATTGCTAATGGGTTTAGTAGGAAAGTTTTTTGTTCCTGCAACAGGAAATGCAAAATGCAAATCGGGATGAGCAAGCTTTTGATATTTGATACAGCTGGGGCAAACACCACAAGAATCAGCTATTAAATCGCTCTGAGAGTCTAAAGTTTGCTTATTATTACAAGCAATAAATTGAGCATAAGCAATGGCTAAAGCTAATTTCTCGCTTCCTTCGGCTCCCATGAATAATTGGGCGTGACTAATCCTTTTGTTTAAGGTAGTAGTAATCAGCCTATTCTTTAATTCTATATGTCCTACAATGTCTTTAAAAAGCATTGTTCAAAGGTAAATTTAATTATTACTAGTTTTGAGAAAAATATGTTTAGTTTTATTAAAAATCATACTAATATTTATTTTATTATTATTGTAGAGAGTGCATAGGTAGTAATGATTGTTAAATATTTCACTAAAAATGGTATTTATTAAAATAAATAATAATTATTAATTAAGATACTACCTTTTTTTTTATCTTTGCGATTGTAAAAATACACCACAAGAATATATGGAATTTGATTATTCAGATATAAAATACTACGAAGATGATGAGCTGAAATCGGCTTTAGATCGTGTTATTAAAGAACCTACATTCGATAAGATTTGTAAGTTTGTAGAGCCCGATATCCCTAAGGAGAAAGTTATTGAGACTTTATTGTCGTATAAGACGATAAAAGATTTTCAAGTAGATTTCATTCTTAAGGTAATTAAGAAATTAATAAGTAGAAGTATTTCGAATCTTACTTCTGGAAATGCTAATAACTTCAGTAGTAATAGTACTGATAAATACCTTTTTATCTCGAATCATCGAAATATAGTGATGGATGCTTCATTAATAAATCATGAACTGCATACAGCATTTAATAAGGATTTTGAGTCTACCGCAATAGCTATTGGTAATAATTTGCTTGGAATTCCTTGGGTAAAGGATATGGCAAGACTTAATAAGAGTTTTGTTGTAATTCGTGATGCAAGTGTTCAGCAAATGCTTGAAAACTCTATTAAATTATCTAATTATATGCGTAGCCTTATTAGCGAAGAAAAAAGCTCTGTTTGGTTAGCACAAAGAGAAGGAAGAGCTAAGAATGGTAATGATATGACTCAGCCAGGCCTGCTGAAGATGCTTCAAATGTCGGGTCCTAAAGATTTTGTAGAAAACTATAGTCAGTTGCATATTGTACCTGTGGCAATTAGCTACGAAAATGATCCTTGTATTTCTGATAAAGTAAATGAGTTATGTGCTATAGAGGTAGATGGCAAGTTTGAAAAAGGACCATTGGACGACTTTAATAGTATGTATAATGGTTTGATGGGATTCAAAGGTAGAGTACATATAAACTTTGGCAAAGAAATTACCGAGGATATGCTTAGAAAGATTGATGAAGAAGCTCCTCGTAAGAATGATAAAATAAAAGTACTTGCAGAGTATATCGATAGTTTTATTTATAGTAATTATAAGCTATGGCCAAAAAATTATGTTGCAACTGATTTTATAAATAAGAATAAACAGTTTGAAAGCTTTTATACTGCAGAGGATAAGGCTCACTTTGTGACACTTATGGCAGATAAATTAAAGGATATAAAATATGCTAATGATTTGAAGGAGAGTATATTCCTTAAAATGTGGGCAACTCCTGTAAAAAATGCTTTTAAGAATGATGATAAGTACACTTTTGACTTTTAGAAGAAAGTAAAATCCATAAAAAAAGCTCTTACTATTATTTAATAAGAGCTTTTTTTATGAAATGATTATTTTATTCCTCACCTATAGTGGTTACAACCTCACCTTTAATAGTTATAATAGTAGCATCTGTAGAAACATTTGTAAATACTGTAAGTTTCTTATTGAAAACACCCATAATATCTGTAGTTGTATATCCTACTTTAAATTCAGCGGTTTGCCCTGGCATTAAAGGCTCTTTGGAGTATTCAGGCTCAGTACATCCACATGATTTTACAACACGGGTTATAAAAACCATTTCTTGAGAATTATTAGTGTATTCAAAGGTTGCATTTACATCTTTTGCTCCTTTTAGTACTTTTCCAAAATCGTGAGTAGTTTTATTAAATTTTACAAGTGTAGTGCCTAGGGCTTTTAAATTATTTATATCTAAAGCAAAATTCATTTGACTTGCAAAAAGTATTATTCCTATTATTAGTGATAGTTTTTTCATTAAGTATTTATTGTTATCGTTATTAAAAGTATAATTTTTAGCCAGCAACAGGTGTAAAACCTTTATTTACTTTCTTTACAGGAACTTCTTCCTTTGGTTTTGCAATAACTTCTCCTTTTATATGAAGTATTACCGACTTATTATCAGCATTAGAAGTAATAGTAATATTCTTGTGAAATCTACCAATTCGGCGTGTGTCGTATTTTACATCTATTTCTGAAGATTCGCCAGGTAGAATAGGGGCAGTAGGTCGTTTTGCAACCGTGCAGCCACATGATGAACGTACATTTTGTATTATAAGAGGTTCTTTGCCAGTGTTTTCAAACTTAAATGAAAATTTTCCGTTTCCATTTTGTTGAATTTTCCCAAAGTCGTGTTGGCTTTCCTCAAATTGTATGTGAGGTAAACTTCCTACTGTTGTATTTGTATTGATATTTATTAGCGCAACAAAAAATACTGCGATAATTCCTGTTAGTAATGTTGAAAATTTATTCATTATTCTATTTTTTAAAATTTGTTTTTATTACAAGCACCATGCCGCAATCTTTACTTGAAAAATTCGTCTAAATTATCAGCGGGGTCGCCCCAAATGGCTTTATGTTTTCCTATGACAATAGGTCGGTTCAAAAGTTTAGGGTGCTGTGCAATTATTCTAATCCACTCATCTTCATTAAAGTTTTTGCCTTTGAAGTCAGACTTAAAAATAGCCTCCTGCTTTCTAAGCATTTCCGAAGGCTTTTTATTAAGCTTTACAAAAATATCAGATAACTCCTCAATACTAATAGGAGTTTTAAGATATTGGATGATTTCTAAATCAACATCTTTGTCTTCCATATATTGAAGGCCTGCTCGGCTCTTTTTACATCTTGGGTTGTGATATATTTTGTACATAGTTTCTATTTTATTTGTAATTGCAAAGATAGATATTCAATTTATTTATTGCAAAATATTTTATAATTCTATTAATAAATAATATAAATATCTAATTATCTCTTCTTTAATAAATTAGCCTTCAGACTATTAAAGAAGTAAAAGTTTTAAATAAAAATAACCTCATCAGCAACTATATGACCAATATTTCTATTTATATTATCTAAAAGAGTAGATTTAGCATAGCTCATCTCTTGCTTAAGTGCCGCGGAATCAAATCTTACATATAGCTTTTTATTTTTCAAATACATATCAGTAGTATGTTTAGAAATCATTTTTCCTACAATGTCTTCCCATCTTTTTCTAACCTCAGCTTCATCTATTTTTGGCTGAATACCACTTTTCTTAATATATTGTTGAATTACTTCGCCAAGGCTTTGTGCATTTTGTCTTTTTTCCATACTCTATTCTTTGCTTATATTTCCTTCTACAACCGTAAATATATTCTTATCTACATCTATCTCTAAAAATATTCTTTTGATTCGTTCAATATTTGTATCAGTAATAAAAATCTGCCCAAACTCATTCCGACTTACTAATTTCATCAATTGTTTAACTCTTTTATAATCAAGTTTGTCAAATATATCATCTAATAATAGCAGTGGTTTATAGCCTTTTTTATTTCTTGTATATTCAAATTGTGCAGTTTTTAATGCAATAAGAAAAGACTTCTGCTGTCCTTGCGATCCTTGTTTTTTAATAGCATAATTATCTAATTCAAATATAAGGTCGTCGCGATGTATACCAATGCTTGTATGTCGTAAAACTAAATCTCTTTGGTGATTTTCTTTCAGTAAATTAGCAAAAGAATCTGAATTTAGTTGAGAGCGATAATTAATCCCTGCCGATTCTTTCTCATTTGATATAAATTGGTAATATTCCTTAATTAGTGGAATATAATCTACCAGAAATTCAGTTCTCTTTTTATAAATCTCCATTCCATATTCTACTAATTGAGAATCAAGAATTTCAATAAAGCTAAAATCACTATTTCTGTCTTTAGCCATTGTTTTAAGAGTGACATTCCGCTGCTGAAGTACTTTATTATAATTAAGTAAAGTATTTAAATACTGTCTGTCGAATTGCGAAATTACACCATCAATATATTTGCGCCTTTCCTCACTTCCTCCAATAATAAGAGTTGAGTCCATGGGACTAATTATCACTAATGGAAATTCACCGATATGATCGGCAATTCTATCGTATTCCTTATCGTTTCGCTTTATTTTCTTTCTGTCGCCCTTAGCATAACTTATCATTACTTTATCGTTACCATTCTCATGATTCGAGTATTCTCCACGTATCATAAAATGCGATTCATTATGAAGTATATTATTGTTATCAAGGGTGTTGAAAGGGCTTTTGCAGAAACTTAAGTAATAAATTGCATCAAGAATATTGGTTTTACCAGCTCCATTATCACCAACAAAGATATTAACCTTTGGAGTAAAATTCAAAAGGCTTTCCTTATTGTTCTTATATTGTGATATTAATAATTGGTCAAGTTTCATTATGAGTTTATAATTGTAAGGTAAAGGTATTCTAATAATATTTTATAATAGCAAAACTACAAAAAAAACAAGTTTGTTTTAGTTGATAATAGTTTTCTTATTATAAAAAAAGTGAAGAGTGTTTAGACAATATTTTTTCAAAGTGAAGCAAAAATAATGACAAAATTATTATTATAACTAATTGATTAAAAAACTACTTTTGATTTTCAAACAAAATAGAACAAAATTTATGCGCATATTTTCAGCTTTAATTATACTATTGCTTATTACTAAGGTAAATGTAACAATAGCCCAACAAAGTCATGATTTCGAAATTTCCAAGAATTTAGATATATATACATCATTAATACAGCAACTAGATTTGCACTATGTGGATGAAATAGAGCCCGGTATGTTGAGCAAAGCGGCAATTGATGCCATGCTAAAACAGATTGATCCTTATACTGTTTATTATCCTGAATCAAAAATTGAGGATGTTAGGTTTATGCAAACAGGGAAGTATGGTGGTGTAGGAACTTCTGTTCATCGCAAAGATGATATAGTAGTAGTTAGTCGCACATATCCAGATTTTCCTTTTCATAATGCAGGAATTAGAGCAGGAGATTATATTTTGGAGATTGATGGAGAAAAACTTTCAGGAAAATCTATGGAAGATATTTCTGACAAAATGCGTGGTGCTTCGGGTACTGACATAGAAGTTGTATATCAAAGAGCAAAAGATAATAAGAAGATATTGGTTAAAATGAAGCGTGAAGAGGTTCAGATAAATGATGTACCTTATTTTGGAATGCTCGAAGATAGTATTGGTTATATAAAGCTAAGTAGTTTTAGGAAAACTGCTACAAGTGAGATTAAAGCTGCTGTGGATAGTATGAATAGAATTGGTAAGCTTAATTCCTTGGTTCTTGATTTGCGAAACAATGGTGGTGGTTTATTAATAGAGGCAGTAAAAATAATGGATCTTTTTGTGGAACCTAACGAATTGATTGTTTCTACTAAAGGAAAAACAAAAGCCGAAACTAATACCTATAAAACAGGAATGCCATCTTTGTATCCCGATATAGATATTGTAGTTCTAATGAATAAGAATAGTGCCTCGGCAAGTGAAATTGTTGCTGGCTCTTTTCAGGATTTGGATAGAGGAGTAATAATGGGGCAGAAGTCATACGGAAAAGGTTTGGTGCAGAAAGTGTTCTCATTAAGTTATAGGTCGCAAGCCAAAATAACTGTTGCTAAGTATTATATTCCTAGCGGAAGGTGTATTCAATCTTTAGATTATCAGCATAAGGATGCTAAAGGCGATGCCATTAAAACCCCTGATTCGCTAATGGCTGTTTTTAAAACTAAGAATGGACGATTGGTGAAAGATGCTGGAGGAATTATTCCAGATATTGCTATGCAAGAAAAGGAGTATGACGAATTGCTAATAGCTTTGGTAAAGCAGTATATGATATTTGACTTTGCCACTCAGTATGTTATCTCTAACGATAGTATTTCCAATATGGATGAGTTTGTGCTTACTGACGATATATATAATTCATTTATCGAATTTGTAAAAAAAGATAGCTTTAGTTATTCCACTAGAATAGAAAAAGAGTTTGATAGTTTTGTTAAACAAGCAAAGAAAGATGGTTATGAATTAAGTAGTGATATTGAGCTTATTAACACTAAAATTGATAAGCAGAAAGCAGCTGCGTATGATAATAGCAAAGAGGAAATAAAATCATTACTAACTCAAGAAATTATATCGCGATATTTTTATGAATCGGGTAGAGTAAAAATTGCATTACGAAATGATGTTGAAGTTAAAGAAGCAATCCTATTATTGCAACATAATAGGAAATATTCAGATATACTGGAACCAATTACAAAGCTTAAATAAATATTCTAGAATACTTAATTTTTAAGCAATAAAAGAAAAGAAACTTGGTTATATATTCAAATGCACAGAGATAAAATCAGATTATATATCTTCTATATTGGTATTATCCTAACAATTATAGGTTTACCATTCTCTAGAGCTTTAATTAGCTTTGGCCAAGTTGTATTGGGCGCTCTTTTTCTTTTTGATGTAAATCTTGTTTCTAAATTAAAAATCTTTATAAAAGATAAAGCTGCTTTATCCTTTATAGCTATATATCTGTTATGGATTGTAGGAATATTGTATTCGTCTGATATTCAGTATGCTTTATCCGATATTAGAACAAAGCTTCCATTATTAATATTCCCATTAGTTTTTGCTACCGAAAAACCATTATCCAAAAATGAGTTTACATTTTTTGCTATTTTATTCTCTGCTACAGTAATAGCTTCTGTTTCTACAAGCCTATATATCTATTATGTAAACAATTTAAGCGATTATAGGGATGCATTTGTTTTTGTATCGCATATCAGAGTTAGTCTGATGGCAATGATATCAACTACCATACTTATATTTATAGGTTTATATCGTAATGATTTAATAATGGGAATACGTATATCTATGCTAATTGGAGGTTTGTTTCTTATTACTTCTCAATTTATTTTTTCAATACTTTCAGGAATATTTATATTCTTAGTTTTACTATTTGTGATCTTTATAATGCTTATTTATAAGAAAGTAAATATTAAAAGTATTGTAATAAGCCTATCGGTATTAATAGTATTTGTGGTTTCAATGTCTTATTTGCTATTCTCTACAATAAAGGATTATAATTATGTTGGTGATATAGATTTGAATAAGCTTGATACTGTATCTGCTCTTGGCAATAAATATGAGCATAAGCCTTATGAGTTTCAGATAGAGAATGGAAACTATATTGGTATTTATATACAAAGATATGAAATGGATCAGGAGTGGAGCGAACGCTCCAGTTTAGCTTTTGATGGGGAGGATAATAGAGGCCAAGTATTGTATATTACTCTTATTAGGTATTTGAATTCCAAAGGATTAAGAAAGGATGCTCAGGGAGTAGCAGCTTTATCGGATGAGGATATAATAAATATTGAAAATGGAATTGCAAATTTTGAATTTGCAAAACGATTAAGCTTTAAGAAACGAATTTATAGGCTTATATGGCAATATAATATATATATACAAAACAAGGAGAGTCTTAACTCCGGGCATACCATATTACAACGATTGGAGCTATGGCAAGTTGGTATGGAGTTGATAGCCTTAAATCCTGTTTTTGGAATTGGTACAGGTGATATTAATAATGCTTATGCAGATATTCTTAGCCAAAGGTCATCATCACTTGCAGGAAATGGTTTGCGAAGTCATAATCAATATATAAGCACTACAGTATCCCTTGGTGCTATTGGCCTAGTGTTACTATTATTTTCAATGTATTATCCTGCATATTTAAGTGGGCTTTATAATAATCCTTTGTTTGTTCTGTTTATCGTAATAATGTCGATGAGCATGCTTTGGGAAGACACCATTGAAACACAAGTTGGGGTTACTATTTATGCTTTCGTTTATATGTTCTATATGTATAGCGATAGGTCAGGAAAATAATAGAATATACTAAATAGGATGCTATAAAAGGAAGAAGGACCAATATATAATATCAGTCCTTCTTTTTTAATAATAAAATGCTTTATTTAAGATATAAATAATATTTCTCTATATTTAGGCATAACCCAAAGCTCATCATCTACAATAAGTTCTAGTTTATCAATATGATATCTTATATCATTTAAGAATGGTTTAATATCCTTAGAGTATGCAAAAGCTTTATCTACTTTATTATCAATTTTATTGGCAGTCTTACGATTATTAATCATAAGCTGTACCTTTTCATTAATATTTGCAATATGTGAAGATATTTTCTTCAAGGTTTTCATCTGAAATCCTGCTTGTTTTTCAAATTCTTTATTATCAAGCAACTCTCTTAATCCTTTTACATTATTAATAAGAATATTTTGATAATTTATTGCAGTAGGGATAATATGATTTGCTGCTAAATCGCCCAATACTCTCGACTCAATCTGTATTTTCTTAGTATAAGTCTCTATCCTAATTTCGTAACGAGCAAGCATTTCTCTTTTTGATAAAACATGCATTTTTTCAAACATATCTATGGTAGATTTGTCAGTAAATGCAGCTAATGCAGTAGGAGTGTCTCCAACATTAGTAAGACCTCTTTTTTCTGCTTCGGCAAGCCATTCGTCAGAATATCCATTACCTTCAAAAATTATTTTCCTGCTTTCGCCTATAATCTTCTTAAGAACTTGGAAAATAGCTTCGTCGCGCTTTACTTTCTTTTTAATAAGTGCTTCCACATCATTATAAAACTTCTCTAACTGATTAGCCATTGAAGTATTAAGGGCAACCATTGGCGAAGAACAGTTAAGGGCTGAACCTACAGCTCTAAACTCAAATCTGTTTCCAGTAAAAGCAAATGGAGAAGTACGGTTTCTATCGGTATTATCAAGAAGTATTTCAGGAATTTTTCCAATATCCATTTTTAGCTCAGTCTTTTGATCTGGCGACATTTTTTGCTCACTAACACTATTCTCAATAATATCTAGCATTTTGTTGAGGTGTTGTCCCAAAAACACTGATATAATTGCTGGTGGGGCTTCGTTTGCTCCAAGTCTATGCTCATTGCCCGCAGTAGAAATGCTTGCTCTTAGTAAGTCAGCATTGTCATGCACGGCTTTCAATGTATTTATTACAAAAGTAAGAAAGCTAAGATTGCTCTTTGGATTTTTGCCAGGACTAAGTAAATTAACTCCTGTATCAGTTGCCAACGACCAGTTATTATGCTTGCCACTACCATTTATTCCAGCAAATGGCTTTTCGTGATATAGTATTCTAAACTTATGCTTTACAGCAACCTTTTCCATAGTCGCCATTATTAGCTGATTATGGTCCACAGCTAGGTTTACTTCTTCAAAAACTGGAGCACACTCAAATTGGTTTGGCGCAACCTCATTATGACGAGTTTTAACAGGAATACCTAATTTAAGTGCTTCGTGCTCAAAATCATACATAAAATCTTGAACTCTATCAGGAATTGCTCCAAAATAGTGATCCTCAAGTTGTTGATTCTTTGGCGATGAATGCCCCATCAATGTTCTTCCAGTTAGCATTATATCTGGTCGAGCATAGTAAAATGCTTCGTCAATAAGGAAGTACTCTTGTTCCCAACCTAGAGTAGTATAGACTTTATTTACGTTTTTATCAAAAAATTTGGCCACTTTAGTAGCTGCAGTATCAAGTGCTGCAGAAGATTTAATAAGTGGTGTTTTAAAATCTAAAGCCTCACCAGTATATGCTACAAAAATTGTAGGAATACATAATGTACGGTCAATTACAAATGCTGGTGATGATGGATCCCAAGCAGTATAACCCCTTGCTTCAAAAGTATTACGAATACCTCCATTTGGAAAACTTGAAGCATCAGGCTCTTGCTGAACCAAAAGCTCACCGTCAAAATTTTGTATAACTTCACCATTACCACTAGGCTCATGAAAGGCATCATGCTTCTCGGCAGTAGCTCCGTTTAAAGGCTGAAACCAGTGAGTATAATGCGTTGCTCCTCTATCCATTGCCCAAGCTTTCATGCCTGTTGCTATTTGATTTGCAATTTTTCGATCCAAACGTTTTCCATCTTCTATGCACAAAGCAACCTCCTTATAGGCTTCCTTCGATAAGTACGATTTCATTGTTTTATCGTTGAATACGTTTATTCCAAAGTATTCAGAAGTTTTAATAGAATCTAGTTCTACAGGGATTTTGCTACGGTTTAGCAAATCTTCCATTGCTTTAAATCTAAATTTAGGCATTATTGTAGTTTTGGTTAATTATTAATGCAAAAATACTATTTTTTTAATATCATCTATAAAAAAATAGGGGGTATGTTGATAAAAAATGATAAATAGTTATTAATACCCTCTTAAAATAGGGGTGTAATTAATATTTTTAATGGTTCTACAGGGTTTCGTGTGGGTCAAGAAT
>JAOZSY010000442.1 GCA_029939445.1 Bacteroidales bacterium | reverse complement strand
ATATAATACCCTTTTGAAAGACTGTGATTAAGACTTGCATTTCCAGAAGTAAATATAATATCTTTCTCCATAATTAGCGTCCCATCAATGGTGTATATCTGCACTATAGCATTGCTATTTATCGAACTTTCAAAGAATATCACATTATTTGTATTAGGATTTGGGTAAATACTAATCTCAATATCGTGGCCAAAGAATAAACTCCTCCAATAAAACACCTCATCTTTACCATCATAATCAACTTGCTTGAGTCGATAATAAACATTTCCATATATAGGTTTTTCATCAATAAAAGAATAAGATAATAGTGTATTACTATTTCCATTTCCGTCAATTTTAGCAATATCTTCAGTATCTATTCCATTACTACTACGCTGCAAGATAAAATAGTCATTATTAATTTCCGAAGCCGTTTGCCAGCTAATTAAAGCTGTATTATCTACTTTTTTAGCATCAAATGAAACCAAGCTAACAGGTAGAGGATTGCTTACATTATCAATTGTAGCAAGTGTAAATGGACTAAAAGAAGTAACTCCAGTTTTGAGTATATTCCCATCAGATGTTGTACCACTAGTAGTAGCACCACTCAGCTCATCCCAAGAAGAGCCATTATAATGTGCCAAACGCAGATCTGACAAATCTCCTATACCACTCCAAGCACCGTCTTTCCAATATAAGCGCACATCAGCTGTTACAGCAACAGAAGGTGTTATATTCCAATATTCATTAAGACTTACTCTTGTTAAAGGAGAATTGAATGAAGTATTATTAGAATGCCCTGACATAGTATACTCTGCAACAAATTGCACACTACTTGAAGGTGCTCCTATTTCACAAGGAGCATATTTTCTAAAGTCGCCAACTTGAAAAATAAAGGCTGTATTTCCATCTTTACGCAATGGGCCATCTACATAACTTGAAGTGCCGCCACCTGAAATAGTTGCGCCAGCATCTAAAATAACTGAAGTATTCGAAGAAGAATTCAGTATTCCATTTGTTAAAGCCAAAGTATGAGTAATGTTGTTAACACCATCAGAATATACATCGCCTGGGCTTTTATTTATTGTAAGATTATAAAAACTAGTACTACCATACATATGAGAAGATCCTATTCCATCAAATAGTACTGTTTGCGTTCCTGGAGTAAGGGTGCCATTATTAGTCCAATCACCTGCTATAGTAATACTCTTTCCATTCATATCAAGAGTACAGCCAACCCCAATTATAAAATTATCGTCAATATCAATACCTGAAGCTAAATTAGCAGTACCAGAACCTGTAATTTCCAGGCTTTTACAATTATTTGTTACATTTGTTAATGTTCTAGTACCTGATGATACTTTAACTTTAAGATTGTAATATGTTTTATTTAATATTGATTGGTGATTATCACCTGCATAATAAAAAGTACCAGTACCATGAGTATATGTACCATCAATAGTTACCTCTCCCTCTGCCTCTATACTTCCTGTTGTGGTAGATAGTGTGGAGCCCGTCATAGAATTAATAATTCCCGTACAAGCTAGAGAGTGCTCATCAACCACAAGTGAGGCATTATT
>JAOZSY010000029.1 GCA_029939445.1 Bacteroidales bacterium | reverse complement strand
AATGTACATGGTGTTTATAAACCAGGTAATGTTTCTTTAACTCCAAAAATTCTTGATAATTCACAAAAATTTATCAAAGAAAAATTCAATACCGAAAGCGATAAGCCAGTAAACTTTGTTTTCCATGGTGGTTCAGGATCTGAGCCAAAGGATATTGAAGAAGCAATTAGCTATGGTGTTATAAAAATGAATATTGATACTGATACTCAATGGGCTACTTGGAATGGCGTAAGAGAGTACGAAGCTAAAAATCGAGAATACCTACAAGGACAAATTGGAAATCCTAAAGGTGATGATGTTCCAAATAAGAAATTCTATGACCCAAGAAAATGGTTACGTGAAGGTCAAGTGAGTATGATTAATCGCCTAGAATTAGCTTTTAAAGAATTAAATTCTATTGACAGAAATTAATTCAGTAATAAGTGAACTAATTGAAAGTACTAAATATTTCTATAAAAAACCCAAAAAAGCTCTGAAGAAATTCAGAGCTTTTCTATTATAAACTTTCTTTATTTAGAATGATTATAAATTACTATCTTTGCGTTTTATAATAAATAATTAGAAAGAATGAATATAACAGCAAATATAAAGATGGCCGATGTAATTATACAAAATCATCATTTATTATCGGTAATAAATAGATTTGGGATACAATTAGGTTTTGGCGAAAAGTCTGTAGATAGTGTTTGTAAACTATATAATATTAATACCGATTTCTTTCTTGATATAATAAATTCTTTCAACGATCCTGATTTTTTTCCAAAACAGAAATTAAAAACATATCCTCTAAATTTAATAGTTGATTACTTATACAAAACTCACGATTATTATCTAAATGTAAAAATCCCAGAAATAAACTCTCTAATTAACAAATTAGTAGAGTCAAGTAGTGGTGAAACTGCAAATGCGATAAAACTTATCCATAAATTCTATAATGAATACTCCTCTCAGCTGCATCAACATATTGCCTATGAGGAAAAAACGGTATATCCATACATTCTTAAACTTGAGGAATTATATAAAGAGGGAAATGAAGAACAGAAGAAATTATTTGTAAGTAATAATAAATTTATAATAAAGGACTACGCAACACAACACGAGAATATTGAAGAAAAAATTTACGACATTAAGAACCTTTTAATAAAGTATATTTCGCCAGAAGATAACTTCATACTATGCTTTAAAATACTTGGTCAATTAGCACATTTAGAAGATGATATTAAAGATCATTCTGAGATGGAGAATAAAATAATTGTTCCTAAGGTTAGTATTATGGAAAATAGCCTGCAAAATATATAGATATGGAAAATATAACAATAGGTATATTGACCGAATCTTATGTAATAAGTAGAGGTATTCAGTTTATTATTTCAAAAAATAATGGATTAAGTAGTCATATTATTCCAAACTCGGAGCTATGTATTAAAAATAATATTATTGAAAATAATATAAATTTATTAATAGTAAGCGATAATGTATTTGAGGAGCCTAAGCTATTAAAACTATATAAAACAGATAGAAATCTTAATTTCGGTTTAATAAGAACTAAGCAAGTAAGTTTAAATTCCATGTTTGAATTTAAGATTGATTTTGACTTGTTTGATACTGAAGGTATTATTAAATCTAAACTTGACAAATATTTAGAATCAGCATTAAATTCAAACAAGCTTTCGTTGGAAAACAGTGAATTAAGCAAGCGAGAGATTGAAATATTAAGATTAGTTGCGCTGGGAAAAACTAATCAAGCCATTGCTGAAACATTATTTATAAGTAAGCATACTGTGGTTACTCATCGAAAGAAGATAACCGCAAAACTTGGTATTAAAACCATCTCTGGACTTACAGTTTACGCTTTACTTAATAGCATTATTGAAACAAATGAGATTGACGAGCTAAATTAATAAAAAAAGGTTGTAAAAGCTAACCTTTACAACCTTTAATAAAAGTATTAATTTTCCTATTTATACGCAAGTGTAGACCACATCATATCAATAAGCGACTTTCCACTTTTACTCATATTCTCTACAGAAACAATTGTAAGAATCAATATACCTTCATCATTATCTCCAATTGTTGCCACTTCATAAATATTAGACTCACTCCTATTTGACAGAATACTTTTATCAATCTCAAGTACTTGACCTGATTTTATAGTTCGGGCATAATCTTTACGGGTTACCGAATAACCGTCTTCAACACTTTCTTTTGTAACTTCCCTCATCATCATATTGTTAAGGATAGTAGGGTTCATTGTTGAGTATTTTTGAATTAAGAAACCAGAACCTTCAGGAGTCATTACCATAACCTGATTGATTCCTTCATCAATCTCCATTTTAGTTATCTTGTAATCTTTAGGGTATTTAAAGCTAAAAAACTCATCTTTATAAATCAATGTGTCTTTAGGAATAACCTTAAAATTCACTGTTTTACCATCAATAGTTAAAGAGTAAGCATTGTCTAGAGAAATTTCATAGGTATTACCGTCTAGTTCAAGAACATAATCATTTTGAGCAAAAAGATTAAGGCTTAGCATTGTCATTAAAAGAATAGCAATCGTTTTCATGAGCGTTGTTTTAAGTTAATAGTTGTTTTAAGTTTTAGGCATTTAGCCTAAATTAATACTCTGATTCATTATAAATCGTCATATTACTAATTTAAGTTTTACTTATTATAGAATAGCAATCTACAACCACAGCTTTCGCAATGGGAATAAATTTTAAATATTTGTATATTTTTATATTGTTTGAGCTAATAAAAATACATTTGTTTTAGTTCCAATAAATTGGAAGACAAATATACGTATAATAATTTTAACTTTTACAATAAATGTTAAAATATACTAAAAATGGTATGTTAATGCAGAAAGAAGATAAGCACAACTACAACATTAGCTTACTGATTTAACATAAAACTATTTGAGAAATATTTTATCGATTACTCAGGTCTTGACAAGGATAGCCAATCATAAAGCAGTATTTTATTTTCTTATTATATACTTTTATAAAGGCATTAGTAAAGCCTTTTTAAAAGTATAAGAGTATTATTCTACAACTACTTTTTAACCAATTTATAGGTATTAACAGTATTATCGGTTGTTATTTTTATAAAATAGATTGATGCTGGCAAATTAGATAAATATATTTCTAAACTTCCTCCATCTATATTATCTTTAAACAAAATAACTCTTGAATTCATATCAAGTAACTCTATCCTACTTCCTGCAGAAACATTATTTATATAAACTATGTCATTTGTTGGGTTTGGATATATTTCTATCCCTTCTGATAACTCATTACTTACAGATCTAATTTGAGAGAATGTGTATTTTCCATCAAAATCTACCTGTTTTAGTTTATAATAACTTATTCCTTGAAGAGCTTCAATGTCAGTACAGTTATAACTAAGAATAGTATTAGTAGTTCCACCTCCATCAACAACTCCAATCTTTGTCCATTGCTCAGTATTTGCAGAGCGATATATCTCAAAATAATCATTATTTGTTTCTGAGGCCGTCTCCCATTTCAGAATCACATTCTTATTTTCGAACTGTGCATCAAAACTCACTAGCTCAATTGGTAGAGGGGAGTTTGTTGCATCAACTGTTCCCAATGCATAATATCCATCACCATTAGGCAAAGCCTGACCTGTAAATAGTATTTGCGATGTAGTTTTTGAACTTGCCGAATTTACAATACTCCAATCCCCAGATGTTCCACTACGATATAGTAGTTTATAATTAGAAGTAGTACCGGCAGGTGTACTTGAACTATTCATTTCTGCTTCATCAAAATCAAAAGCAAGATCTACTGTCATTGCTCCTCCTGCATCTGTAAGGTCAAAATACCAATCTCTTCCCCATCGTTCATCGATACCTGGAGTGGTTATACCAGCATCTTCAGCAGAAGTATATAACTGAGGAGTAATATGGTTATGACCTATCATTAAATAATCACTATTACCAAAGTTTGTAGCTTGTTTTATCCATAAACCTCCACTACCATGAGCTTCATCATGAAAACCATCCGATTCTGTTCCAATACCTATCACCTCAAAATCATAATTCCCTTTACCACTATCATCACCTGCATACTTATCGTTTGCATCCATCGTAACATTATACTTAGCCGACAAATAGTTACTTACAATATTTTTTTGAGCAGTATTAAGAATACTATTATAAATTACAACTTCTGCAAAATCACCTTCAAAATCTTGATCTGCTGCATAACTCCCATCTACAGCATCTTGCTCTGCACCAATTACCAAACAGCCACCCGATGTAATATCATTTGCATTAGATAATGTATTAGAATATTTCTGCTGGCCATTTAATGAAATAACAACATTATCATCAGAATTTTTCCATGAAGTAGAGACAATATTCCAAGAGTTAGCAGCAGCATTAACACCCGAACTAACATTTACAGAAGTTCTAAATACAGATATGTTGCTACTATTAAAAACTAGATACTCATTATTTCCACTAGCTACAGCATACGAAATAGTAGCATCATTACTAGCAGCTGTTCTATAGTTAACAAAAAATGTTGTTATCTCTTTTGTCGGAAAATCACTAAAATTATTCTTTATTAGTCGGCTATTATCATCACTATACCTAGCAACAGGAAATCCATTAACTATATCATTGTAGTAATAAGGTTTAACAGTTGGCTCCGATTGACTCAAATTATTAGTATTTCCACTTTGATCAGCCCAAGAGCTAATCTTATCACCATTAGAGCTTCCAGGAATATCTTCGGCTTTTACCCATAGTTTCAAATTTAGGCTTTTACCAATACCTCCAGGGCCTACATAACCAAATATATCATCATTAAGTATTGTATATGTATGTGAAGTACTAGCACCTAATGTTGCATTTGTGGGTCCACTAATAGTAACAATAGCAGTCTCTGAATTCTCAGTAGTATTATCATCATTTATAGTTAACACAATATTTTTAGTAGTATTACCTGCACTAATAGTAACTGGAGAGCTTGTTGAAATACTATAATCATCAACATATGTAGCTGTTCCTGAATGGCTAAAACTAACAGATACATCCTTACCTGAAACAGTTGATAAACTTAGCTGCAAATTCTTTGTTCCAACAGATTCATTACCTGAAGAAGCCGTTGATGTAAATTGAATACTTGGAGTAGCATCATTATCATTTATGGTATAAGTATGCTCTATAGGGTTAGTCGAACTTAAATTACAATTCGATGAAGAATTAGATAGTTTAACAATAATGGTTTCGTTATCTTCATCAATAATATCATTATTAACTGAAATAGAGAATGTTGTAGATGTATTACCTGATGTAATAGTAGCTGTTCCACTTGCTAAAGTATAATCTTCTCCACCACCTGCTGCTGTTCCACCAATTACAGAATAATCTACAGTAGTAGGATCACTATTATCGATAGTATTGATTTCTATAGTAATACTAGCACTTGTTATTGCTTCAGATCCATTACTCGATGCTGAAGAAAAGTATATCTTTCTGGTATTATCATTATCATTAATTGTATAATTATGAGTTTGGCTTGCAGCAGTGCCCAAATTAATATCACTCGAAGGGCTTGATAAATTAATAGTGAAATCCTCGTCAGATTCTTGGTCTGAATCATTATTGATACTAATTGAGAGATTATTTGATCTAGAACCTGCAGCGATAGTTAGTGTACTACCTGAAGCAGCAGTATAATCAGATCCAGCATCAGCAGTACCATTTACGGTAGAATAATTAACAGACGCAACCGAGGCAGCAGTATAATTCAATGTAACTTCAACACTTGCATTTGAAGACTCAATCCCCGAAGAAGTTGTCTCTTTGAATTGAATTATTGGTTTAATTGCAGCGATGCTAATATAATCTCCATCTGCGATATCTATACCACTCGCTATATAATCATCTCCTGAAACTGTCATTTCATAAATAATAGCTCCTGCAGAAAAGTCCCCATCACTATCAACCATCAAACCATACTTAGTATATCCTGCGGGTAAAGTTGCAAGGTCATCAATATTTAATGTAATATCAATTGTTCCTACATCACCAGTTTCGTCAATTCGCCATTCTCTTTCTATTCTTTGTGTATTATCTTCAGCTTTCTCTGTATTTGTCCAAGCTGTGGCATTAGCATCATCATGGCCAAAAAGAAGATATTCACCATCTGTAGCCATTGCTGAAGCATTACCAATGGTAATCATATCAGCAGATTGAGCACTAGCATGAATATTTGATCCATCATATCGTCCAATACCTGCCAACTCATGAGAGTGAGTAGTTTGATAAGCAAATAGATCATTTGAAATTGTTAAATTATATTTTGCTGCAATATAATTTGATACTATTATTCGTTGAGCAGTATTTAACTCAATATTATATACAATAACCTCCAAAACATCACCATTATGGGTTTGTCCGGAGTTATACCCCCCATCTTCAGAATCTTGCTCTGAACCAAGAGCTAATGTTCCTCCACTACCAATATTATTTCCATTAGCTATTATAGAAGTATATGAGTTTGCAAAATCATTATCCCTACAAACCTCAACATCACCTCCTGAGCTTTTCCAACTAACATCAATAATATGCCAAGCATTATTTGAGAAATTAAAACTTGAATTAGCAGTAGAACCACCCCTATAAGTAGTTAATGTATTTGTATTATACAAAAGAAATTCATTATCACTAGAGCCTTTTGCATAAGAAAAAAGACCATCATTACTCTCTGAATTACTTTTACTAACAATAAGAACAGTAATTGCAGATGTGGGAAAGTCTGAGAAACTAGTTTTCACAAGTCTATTTATGGATTTATTAAACCTAACTACTCCAAACCCATTTTGCTGACCGCTAACATAATCGGGCTTATATAAGTCATTAGATTGAGTCAAATCATTTCCGTTTCCAGATTTATCAGCCCATGTTGCTATTTTGTCACCACTAGAAAGAGCAGTCAAATCGTGAGATCTAAGCCACAATATATTACTTGTACTGGCACCAACTCCAGCTGGACCAGATTGACTATAAACACTTAAGGAAAATAAGAAAAATACTGTAAAAATAAATACTGCTTTCATATACTGTATATTAGCCAATTTGAAGTGCATATGCATAGTGCTATACAGCAAATTGTAATTTTACTACAAAGATACATTATAAAACAAACCTCAAACAAAAAAAGCTTCTATATTATAGAAGCCTCATTTGAACAAAATGATTCATTACTCTATATTAAAACTTAAGGTCTAATCCCACCATAAAATTAATTCCTGCCTGAGGAAAATATCCATCCATAGTATAACGCTCAGTAGGGTTACCACTCCAAGTATCATCCACATTATAACTATAAACCCATGCATTGGTTTCATATTTTGCACTTAGCACATTATTAATACTAAAAAACACACCAATGGTTTTCATAAAATCAGGCTTTAATTCATAGCGAAAAATCATATCCGTTGTAGAATATGCATCAATACTATTTAGATTATTTGATGAGTTATCAATATATTGTTTTCCTACATATTTAGTATTTATAAGTACTTTAAATCCTTTTAGTGCCTTAATCTCGAATTGAGAAGCAGCCACAACATTTGGAGAAAAAGCAATATCAGTAGTTCCTAAATAAGTTGAGTCCTGACCTCCAGTATTCCAATTATCAACATACTCGGTATAATCAGAAATCTTATTCTGACTTAGACTAATATTTGCATTCCAGTTTAACCATTTTGTTATTCTTAGACCAAGTAAGAACTCCAAACCAGCTCTATATGACTTATCAATATTAGTCATAATGG
This sequence comes from Bacteroidales bacterium, assembly GCA_029939445.1. Taxonomy (GTDB): domain Bacteria; phylum Bacteroidota; class Bacteroidia; order Bacteroidales; family UBA1556; genus UBA6267. The sequence continues at coordinate 9,540 of JAOZSY010000029.1, read as the reverse complement.
GAGCTCCAACATTATTTATTTTACCAGTAGATATTAACTGATCTTTATAGTCCATAAAGAAAGCATTGGCTCGCAGCAGCATAAACTGATTATTGAAAGAATAACCAAATTCGTAATCAATTAAAGTTTCGGCAATTGGAGAATTACCCCCATCAGCATCTCTAAAGTCGCTACGAGTTGGCTCCTTTTGCGCCATTGCAGCAGAGAAGTACACATTATGCACATCATTAATATCATAATGCACACCAACCTTAGGGTTAATAAAATTAAAATGATACTCGCTTGTTAGATCCTTAAAATCATCATGCAATCCATCCATCCAGTAATCAACTTTACGATATTGCAAATCGCCATATATGCTTAACTTTTGCGTTAATAGATAATTGGCTTTTATATATGTATTATATGTATTCTTCTTTCCTGTATTGTTATACCATTGATAATCTTTACCCAAAGTAGAAGCGTATTCTGCCCAAATAACTTTTCCATAATGATCACCAACATATGAGTTTGCCGCAGCTCCAACATTAACAATCAGATTATTTTTATTATTATAATTTACAGAGAACGTTGCTCCATAAAAATCATTATCCAACCATTTTTGATGTACAGCATCGGTTTTAGTAATAGTATCGCCTCCAATAATTACATCCGGAACGCCATAATACGCACCAAGTTTCCTATCATCCTTCCAACTTTCGTAATAGCCCTCCCCTTTTGTATAATGCAAGGCTCCGGTTATATTCCAATGCGAATTAAATTTCTGAGTAAATAGTAATTGGTAATGATCTTGCTTATAATTATCAGTCTCATTTTCGTAAGTATATTTATTATAAGTACGAGAGTCGGAAGCAATCATTTCGTCAGTTTCCTTTTGCGAATAAAGGTAATGATCGGCATAACGCTGCATTCCATCCATATCATTTTCTAAACGCACTTTAGGTACACCATTCCAACTTTGATATGTTTTTTCCTTTCCCGAAAGAATATTAAATCTAATAATAGTATTCTCACCATAATAGGCTCCAGAAACGTAATATGAATTCAGGTCAGAGAATGCTCTATCAATAAAACCATCGGAATGAATTCTTGACAAACGGGTATCAAAAGACCATTTTCCATCAATAAGTCCCGTGGAAGCCAACACCCTATATCTCTGAGTATTAAATGAGCCTGCTGCAGTACTTACTTCGGCAAAAGGCTCGGAAGCCAACCCATTGGTTTCCATATTAATAGATGCGCCAAAAGCAGCAGCACCATTACTTGAAGTACCTACACCACGTTGCACCTGAATACTATTTAGTGAGCCTGCCAAATCAGGCATATTAACCCAAAACACACCCTGACTCTCAGGGTCGTTTACAGGTATTCCATTCATGGTTACATTAATTCTAGAAATATCGGTACCACGAATACGAATAGAAGTATAGCCAACCCCTGCACCGGCATCAGAGCCAGAAACTACTGATGGAGTCATATTAAGAATATAGGGCAAGTCTTTACCCATATCAACCTCCTTAATTTCGGCCTTAGTGATATTTTTGAAAGTAGTACCAGTTCTATCACTAGCACGCGTGGCAGCAATTACAACTTCATCTTCCATAATTGCACTAATATTAAGAGCAATTTCTAAATTTGTATTTGACGATAATTTTAGCACCTTACTATAATCTTCATAGCCCATATAGCTAACCTTTATAAGATACTCGCCATTTTTAATACTCGACATAGTAAATTCGCCATCAACATTGCTGATAGTTCTTTTCATACTTGGCTCTAAAGTAATATGAGCCCCTGGCAAACTTTCGCCAGTACCAGCATCAGTGATGCTTCCGTTAATAGAATTTTGCGCAAGAATCCATGAAGGAATCATAATTGCAAAAAGCAATAAAAAAGTAATTTTGTGAAACATTTTAATAAATTATTAAGTTTAAACTTTCTGCATCAACATTGAGGTTATATTATGCATTGATTGAACAAAAGTTTTCCCTTGAGAACTACTATAAAATAATAGCTCCAGTCCCTAAGCCGGCATTATCCGAACAGGTAATATGGGTTTGATCTCAGCCTTATTTTTAGGCACCCCTTTATAGAAATCACTGCAAAGATATATTATTATTTAATATAGAAACCATATAAATCAGACAAATATTTTTACAAATTAAATACTACTACAAATAAACATATTCGCTTATATTATAATACTTAGGCAATAAATAAGTTTGTGTTATTAAAATAGTTAATATCAAACTAGTTTTTATGTTTGTCGTGTAATCAGAAAAAAACTAGTATAACTGAACAAGTTATTTAATAATATTACGTTAAAAACCTATTAATACAGTTCGAACCTATTCATTAATGCATTAAACATTAGGTTAAGATGCAATTGCACTAGTTTATCATTAGCATTTGTTTTACAAGGACAACAACATATTATCAAAACAGCTAATTGGTGGATTTCTTTTAAAAATGAACTAGAAATACTCAATAATTATTCGCATTTTTGCAAATAATAAATACTAAGAAATAAGAATGCAAATAAAAAGAATAAGCATATTAATAGTTTTGTTGCTAATTGGCACTTTGGCAATTGGTCAGGCGTTTCAAGGCGCTATTGCTATTGGCACAAATCTTACTCAAGTAGATGGAGATGAGATGTATGGTTTTAAGAAATTCGGTTTTAACGCCTCTGCTATAGCTATTATGCCCATAAAAAGACGTTGGGCATTAAGTATTGAGGCTTCATATTCTCAGAAAGGTTCTTATGAGAAATATCCTCGAGAGGCGGACCCTACTAAAGGCTTACCATACTATAATTTAAGGTTAAGTTATGCAGAGGTGCCGTTTCTAGTTCACTTTACCGATAAAGAATTTCTAACTGTGGGCTTAGGCATGAGTTGGGGCCGACTAGTAGATATGAAAGAAATAGAATGGGGAGAGAAAACAGAAGCTAGCTTGTATAGCGGACATTATAATAGAAATGATATAAATGGTATTTTTGATATTAGGTTTCCTGTTTACAAAGGACTTAACGTAAACTTTAGATACGCATACTCTTTTGCAAAAATAAGAACCCGAGAATACAGCAATTTATCAGGCGATAAATGGTCTAGAGATCAGTACAACAATATACTAACATTAAGATTATACTATATCATTAACAAAAGAAAAATTGACTATAATGAATAACATTATTAAACTTACTATAGTAATTAGCATCATAATTACTACCTTATTTTCCTGCACTAATTACGATCCTGCGAATATAGAAGCACCTGCAGATTTAATTTCTACAGAACAATTTACTAATATGCTGCTTGATGTACGCTTAGTAGAAGTGATTATAAGGCAAGAAGTTACTAAAAATGGTGGAAATGGTATGGATAGTATTACTGATTACTACTATAAATTTGTATTTAATAAGTACGATATTTCTCAAGAAAGATTTCAAAGCTCTTTATTATACTATACCAATGAGCCTGAACTATTCAATGAAATAAACAATAGCATTGTTGATAGTTTAAATATTATGAAAGAAATAGTTAGAAATCCAGAAATTAAATAATATCAAACACATGAAACTCTTAATGATTTATTGCGACAGATTTGCATATAAACCTGCTATCAAAACCTTAGATAATGTACAAGAGCATACCGAAGGCAAAGAATTCAGCAATAGCCAAGTAGCATACATACAAGTAGAAGAAGGTGACGAGTCTGCTGACAGACAAAAATCTATTGAGAAGAAACTTCTGAATTTCATAAAGTGGATTTCTAGAAAGAATAACACAAAGAGTGTTGTACTACATTCCTTTGCTCATTTGAGCGAAAGTAAAGCCTCTCCAGAATTTACCAAGGAGTTATTTGACAAAATTGAAAAGCGCTTAAAGAACGTTGATTTTGAAGTAGAACAAACTCCTTTTGGGTATTTCTTAGACCTTGATGTTCAGGCTCCAGGGTTTTCATTGGCAAGGGTTTTTCAAGAATTTCATTAATTATGAGAGCACTTTTACAAAGAGTAAAACAAGCATCAGTTATTATTAATAACAATGAGCAGAGAAGTATCAACAATGGGTTACTAATTCTATTGGGAATTGAAGAAGATGATACTACTGATGACATTATTTGGCTAAGTGCAAAGATTAGCAAACTTCGAATTTTTGATGATGAAGATGGAGTTATGAATAATAGCATTATTGATATTAATGGTGATGCAATGATTATAAGTCAGTTTACTCTACATGCTAAAATAAAGAAAGGCAATCGCCCTTCCTATATTAAATCTGCTCCACCAAAAATTTCTGAACCTTTATATAATGAATTCATGAAGCAATTTGCTAATGATATTTCTAATGACGTAATTGGAGGTGAATTTGGTGCTTATATGGAAGTTAATCTCACAAACGATGGCCCTGTTACTATCTGGATTGACACTAAGAATAAAGAGTAAAATTATAAGCACAAAAAAAAGCTGTGAGTATAATACCCACAGCCTTTATCTATATAATTATTAAGATTCCTATTTAAAAATATCATCAACCAAATGTTGATACGCTTTAGTTACAACTGATCGTTTTATACTCATTTTTGCAGTAACAAAGCCTGACTCAACAGTCCATTCATCAGCAATTAAACGAAACTGCTTAACTTGCTCATGGCTACCAAATCTAGTATTAAGTATAGCTATTTCTTCTTTTATTGCCTTCTTTATATCGGCATCATCAATAGCTTGCTCATTTGACAGAGCTTCTTTACCATTTTTACTACACCAATCTTTAATATGTTCAAAGTTTGGAACAATTAATGCTGCAGCAAATTTCTGATTCTCCCCTACAACTACAATCATATCAATAAACGAAGACTCCTTCATTGTTTCTTCAATATGACCAGGAGCAACATATTTACCCATCGAAGTTTTAAAGTTATCTTTCTTTCTACCAGTAATTTTGATAAATTTATTATCGATAATCTCACCCAAATCACCAGTATGGAACCAGCCATCAACAATCACCTCTTCGGTAAGTGCTTTCTCCTTATAATAACCAAGCATTAAGTTTGGCCCTTTAGAAAGAATCTCTCCATCTTCAGCAATTTTCACTTCTACCTCTGGCAATAAGACACCTACAGTACCAAGCATAAGCTCTCCAGGAAGAAGTGTATTAACACTAATTACAGGAGATGTTTCTGTTAGTCCATAACCTTCAACCACAGGAATACCTGCCGCCCAGAAAATTCTTCCTAAACGAGTTTGCAATGCGGCACCTCCAGATACCATAACGCTCATATTTCCACCAAAAGCTTCGCGCCATTTAGAGAATACAAGTTTATCAGCAATTGCCAATTTCATATTATAAATTGCTGTGTTATTCCCTTCAATATCATAATTAAAACCTAGCTCTAATGCCCAATCAAAAACTTTTCTCTTAAACCCATCTAAGGCCTCACCTTTTGCTACAATTTTATCATATACTTTCTCCAGTAAGCGCGGTACAGTACTCATCATATCAACTTTAAGCTCCTGAATATTCTCAATTATTTTAGCCATATTCTCGGCATAATAAATTGATATTCCATTATATTGTTCCATATAATTAAGCATACGCTCATATACATGGCATAATGGCAGAAAGCTTAATGCCTTATGCTCAACTCCAAGCTGTGGGACGGGAGAAGTAGCCAAAGCATTAGAAATTAAATTATTATGAGACAGCATAACACCTTTCATAGTTCCTGTTGTTCCAGAAGTATAAATAATTGTAGCCAATTCATCAGTAACAATTCCTGCCTGTATTATTTTAAGTTTTTCGGCTTGAGGTTCTTTTTGTCCAAGTTCAATTACTTCCTTATAATTAGGAGCATGTTTGCAGTCGGTAAAAGAATATACTTTACTTACTGTAGGAGTTTTTGGCAATATATCTACAATTTTATTATACATAGCCTTACCCGAAATAAATACCATACTAACCTCGGCATGATTGAAGATATACTCATAATCACTTGAGCTAATTGTTGGATATATTGGTACATGGATTGCTCCTACAGAAGAAACAGCCATATCAATAAAATTCCACTCGGGGGCATTTGGCGATATACTAGCAATTTTATCGCCTTTTTTAACTCCCAAATTTATTAAGCCATAAGCCAAGTCGCGTACAATATCCGTATACTCTGTAATACTATACTTTACCCATTCGCCATCAATCTTACTTGCTAATGCGTCTTGCTTTTGGGGATAAGTATTTTTATAATACTCCAAAAAATCAAATAGTCTTTCTATTTTCATATGTTTATAATTAATAAGGTGATTTAGAGAAAACAGTTGTTTAACCTCTTAGGGCAACATAGCATTGTTTTACTCTGATTTATGTTAATTCATGTGTTTGTTCAAGGCAAATATATGAATAATAAGCTTTTGAATGAAAATAAGTTTTAAACTAATCAGACTTAGTAATTTTTATAATACATTTATATACAAATATAATCCCAATTACTATTGAAGTTTGTTAAAAATACATATAAGAATTACAATAATTAATAACTATTCAAATCAAAGTATTTTGAGAATAAAATGATACAATAATACATTATTAGAGTATTCATTGATATCAATAAATCAATTTACGGTTTTCAAAGACCAAAAAAAGCTATTATTTTATTAAGCTGAACTCAATAAAATAATAGCAATAAGAATATTCTACAAGACTATAAGCTCTGTCTATTTCTTGGAATCAGTTAATACAAGACCTCCCGCAACTTTTTGGTTCAATAATGCAATATCAAGCACATCCATAGCATTTTCTACAAAATGGAAGCTAAGACCTTTAATATATTTCTCGCTTATTTCTTTTATATCTTTTTCATTTTCTGAAGAAAGAATAATTTCTTTTATTCCAGCTCTCTTTGCAGCAAGGATTTTCTCTTTAATACCTCCTACTGGCAATACTTTAGATCTTAAAGTTAGCTCACCTGTCATAGCAATCCTAGACTTTACTTTGCGTTGCGTATAAGCCGACGCCAAAGCGGTAAAGAATGTTATACCTGCCGACGGGCCATCTTTAGGAATTGCTCCTTCTGGAATATGTATATGTACATCATATTGCTCAAAAGCAAACTGTGGAATATTTAGAGATTCGGCATTAGCGCGAAGATATTTATATGCTACAGTTGCAGATTCTTTCATAACATCGCCAAGACTTCCAGTCATAGAAAAACCACCTTTACCCTTACTAAGGCTAACCTCTATAAATAATATTACTCCACCAACACTTGTCCAAGCAAGTCCAGTAACAACACCTGCTTGCTTATTATCAATAGCTTTATCCTTCTGAAAACGAGCAGGACCCATTATATCATAAAGATTTTCTACTTTTATTTTAGCCTCAAATTCCTCTTCCATTACAATCTTACGAACTCTATTTCTAATAACCTTAGCAATGGTTTTATCAAGAGAACGAACACCTGATTCGCTAGTATATTTATCAATAAGCTCGGTAAGAACTTTTTTATCAAAACTAAGCTGAGATTTCTTGATACCATGTTCATTATACTGCTTAGGAATAAGGTGTCGCCTGGCAATTTCTATCTTTTCTTCGATTAAGTAACCACTAAGATGCACAATTTCCATTCTATCCAATAGTGCAGGATGAATGCTAGAAACGGAATTGGCCGTGGCAATAAACATTATTTTAGAAAGATCGTATTCAACTTCCAAATAATTATCGTAGAATGTAGAATTTTGCTCAGGATCAAGTACTTCTAACAAAGCAGAAGCTGGATCGCCATTAAATTGACTACTATTTATTTTATCAATCTCGTCAAGTACAAATACCGGATTTGATTTCTTAGCTTTTTTCAGGCTTTGGATAATACGCCCAGGCATAGCACCAATATATGTTTTACGATGGCCCCTAATTTCAGACTCATCGCGCAAACCACCAAGAGCCATACGAACATACTCACGATTTAATGATCGTGCAACAGATTTTCCCAAAGAGGTTTTACCAACACCGGGAGGGCCTACAAGGCATATTATCGGAGATTTCATATCGTTTTTTAGCTTTATAACTGCTAAATACTCAAGAATACGCTCCTTTATCTTATCCAATCCAAAATGATCTTCATCAAGTATTTTGGAGGCTAGTTTCAAATCGAAATTATCATTAGAAAACTCATTCCATGGTAGTTCCACCAATGTTTCTAGGTAATTATATTGAATAGAATATTCTGCAGCAGAAGGGTGCATACGACCAAGCTTGTCAAGTTCTTTCTTAAAAAGTTCACTAACATTTTTTGCCCATTTTTTACCGTTAGCCTTTTTCTTTAAATCTCTGATATCCTGTTCGTGAGGACCTCCACCGAGTTCATCTTGAATGGTTTTCATTTGCTGATTTAGAAGATAGTCGCGCTGTTGCTTATCCATATCAACTTTCACCTTCTCCTGAATCTTATTCTTAAGCTCAAGCATCTGTATTTCCTTTGTTAGCAATGCCAATAAGCTATTAGCACGACCTTCAAGAGAATCAACCTCAAGCAAACTCTGCTTATCTTCCAAAGGACTATTTAGGTTACTAGAAATAAAATTTACAAGAAACCTAGGACTATCAATATTCTTAATGGCAAAACCTGCATCACCAGGAATATTAGGATTTAGCTTTATAGCTTTTAATGAAAGATCCTTAATAGAATCCATTAATGCCTCAAAATCTTTATTCTCATCTTCAACCTTATCAACGGTCAATGGTGTAATCTTAGCTTTAAAATAAGGATCACTTTGAATCTCTTGGTCAAGATGAATTCTATTTCTTCCTTGCAGTATTACTGTCGTTGAATCATCGGGCATAGCAAGTACCTTAACAACATAAGCCATTACCCCATTCTTATATAAATCTTTAAATGTAGGATCCTCTGTAGAGCCATCAATTTGGGCAACAACTCCAAGAAGCTTATTTCCATTCTTTACATCATTGATAAGCTTAGTAGATTTCTCGCGGCCAACAGTTATTGGAATCATAACTCCAGGGAATAAAACCGTATTGCGCAGTGGCAATATTGGCAATTCTTCAGGGATATCTTTTTCATCCATTGCAAAATCCTCTCCTTGTGGTAATAATGGAATAAATTCAGTTTCAGATTCTACAGTATCTGTTAGTTGCAGTAAATTATTATTATCAAAATTCATATATTGTCATTTTGTCATAAAACATTCATAATAGAGTCATTAAATCATCAAATCAAGAGTTAATAACTTCACTATATAATTACTCCAAATATAAGAAACTATGTTTCAAATAATTAGTGATATTATTATATATAGCAGTATTTATATAGTCAATAGCTATGCCATTTAATTTATCCTTTTTAAATAAACCACATAAGGCACATAAGTAACATTAGAGCTATTCATCTAAACTCATTTATCCTTTTTCTTTATCCTTCTCCTTTATCCTTTTCCTTTATCCTTTTCCTTTATCCTTTACATCGGATCAACATCGGGTTGAATATAAATAGAACGAAATTCTTTTACTTTATACATATCATCCA
>JAOZSY010000193.1:2975-5151 GCA_029939445.1 Bacteroidales bacterium | reverse complement strand
CATTGGAAATACAAAGGACGAGCCAAAACAGATGTTGGATTAGATGATTGGTTGACACGAATTAGAGAACTTCTACAAAGTGAAGATTCTGATGCTTTGGATTTCCTTGATCAGTTTAAACTTAATCTGTTTTCAACAGAAATTTATGTTTTTACGCCAAAGGGAGAAATTAAAACCATGAGCAAGCAATCTACAGTTATTGATTTTGCTTATGCTATACATTCAGAGGTTGGTAATAAGGCAATTGGTGCAAAAATAAACAATCAACTTGTTCCCCTAAATAGAACCCTTAAAAGTGGAGATCAGATTGAAATACTAACTTCTAGCAAGCAAAAAGTTAATGAAGAGTGGCTTAAATGGGCATTTACCGCAAGAGCTAAATCACAAATTAAACAATCATTAAACCACATAAACAAAACAATTACTGCTAAAGGAAAACAGATTATCAATAAGCTTTGTGCTGAATCTGAATTAAATTGTAGTGATTCATTTATCAAAAGTTTTATGAACTTCACTGGCATATCCACTTACGATATACTTTATACTCAAATTGCAAATAAAAAGATTAAACAAGAGGATCTGGATGAGTTCATTAGGTTCAATAAAGAACAAAGTGGGTGGAGAAAATATCTTAGCAACCCTTTCTCGAGAAAGCCTAAAACAAAAGAGGATTCAATACTCTCAGAAGTAATACAAAGAAAATTACAGAAAAAACCTGAAGGTCTATTTCTTTCCAAAAAATATGATAAGTCCTATATCCATATCGCAGATTGCTGTCAACCTATTCCTGGTGATGATGTAATTGGGTTTATAGAAAAGGATGAAACTATAAACATTCACCGTACAACCTGCAAAATTGCATCCGATTTAATGTCGAAATATGGAAATAATGTGATTAAAGTAAAATGGCGCGATAAAGGGCAATTGCAATTTCTTACTGGAATAAAAATGTATGGTAATGATACATTTGGAATTATTAAAGAAATCACTAATGTACTTACTAGCATATTAGAAATCAATATTCGATCATTTTCTATTATCACCCATGATAATCTATTTGAAGGAACTGCAAGTATATACGTTAACGATAGTCAACAATTGCAAAATATTATAATGGAACTTCAGAAAATCAATGGTATTGAGAAGATTTATCGAATAGACTAATAATTTTATACCTAAAACAACGTATTTTTTTGTTTAGCATAGGTATTTTTACCTTTAATAATAATTTTTAATAGTTATACCTTACTTAATAGCTCATAATGAAACTTAAAATTATACTCGTTGGTAAAACTGAAGAGGACTATCTAAAACATGGAATAGATAAGTATCAAAAACGGCTAAAAAACTACTTACCTCTAGATATAATAGAAATTCCTGCTTTAAAGAACACTAAGAAACTAAGTATTGAGCAGCAAAAAGTAAAAGAAGGAGAATTAATTTTACAAAAAGTTGAAAAATCTGACCTAATGGTTCTCCTTGACGAAAAAGGTAAGGAATTTTCTAGCATAGCATTCTCAAATTACTTTCAGAATAAAATGAATAGTGGCATAAAAAGTTTGTGTCTTGTTATTGGAGGCCCTTATGGTTTTAGTCAAGATGTTTACTCAAGAGCTCAGCAAAAAATAGCCCTTTCTCAAATGACTTTTTCTCATCAAATGATTAGATTATTGCTTATTGAACAATGTTATAGAGCAATGAGTATTTTGAGGAATGAGCCTTATCATCATGTGTAAATGATTACCCCCCCCCACTTCGGTACGATTTTCCTTAGGGAAAATCACTCAGTGTGACGGGTTAATCATTCAGAAGACTCAATCCTATTGGGAAATCACTCAGTGTGACAGGATAACCATTCAGAAGACTCAATCCTCTTGGGAAATCACTCAGTGTGACGGGATAACCATTCAGAAGACTCAATCCTATTGGGAAATCACTCAGTGTGACGGGATAACCATTCAGAAGACTCAATCCTCTTGGAAAATCACTCAGTGTGACGGGTTAATCATTTGTTTTCCTAAGGGGAGATCACTCAGTGTGACGGGATAACCATTCAGAAGACTCAATCCTCTTGGGAAATCACTCAGTGTGACGGGGAAATCATTAACTATCCTCCTAAAATAAAATAACGTACATTTAGACAAATCTGTCATAAATATTTTGTGAAAAAGTATAC
>JAOZSY010000193.1:0-2875 GCA_029939445.1 Bacteroidales bacterium | reverse complement strand
TAAAATAACGTACATTTAGACAAATCTGTCATAAATATTTTGTGAAAAAGTATACAAAATATTTATGAATTTGTTGAATTCCCTTATATTTTTTTCTTCGCTTAAATAATAAAATAAGCGAAAATAAAATAACGTACATTTGCCTTATATGGATAAACGTTGGACAATAAAGGATGCGGATGATAAGGAACTAGTAGATAAACTTTCTAAATCTTTAAATATCAATAAGGTATTGACAAGGCTACTTATTAGTAGAGGTATTGAAGATTTTGATACTGCAAAAAAATTCTTCCGTCCAAGTTTAGATTCTCTTCACGACCCATTTTTAATGCTCAATATGGATAAAGCAATTGACAGAATAAATTCTGCTCTTGCCAATGAAGATAACATATTAGTTTATGGCGATTACGATGTTGATGGAACAACCTCCGTAGCACTTGTTTACTCCTACTTTAAGAAATATATTGATGATAATAATCTGAAATCTGAAATTGATTTCTATATCCCCGATAGATATGATGAGGGTTATGGAATTTCTTTTAAAGGGATAGATTATGCAAAAGAGAGAAATCAATCATTGATAATTGCCCTTGATTGTGGAATAAAGTCTGTTGACAAAATTGAATATGCAAATTCTAAAAATATTGACTTTATTATTTGTGACCACCATACTCCTGGAGATACTGTTCCGGATGCCGTTGCTGTATTAGATCCCAAACAAGAGGATTGCAATTATCCCTATAAAGAGCTATCGGGCTGTGGCGTAGGATTTAAACTATTACAGGGATTTAATGATTTTAATAAAATTGAGTTCGACACATTAATTCCTTATATGGATTTGGTAGCAATAAGTATCGCTGCTGATATTGTAATGGTTGATGGCGAAAATAGAATTCTTGCCTATTTTGGATTGAAAAAATTAAATACAGACCCTCGTCCAGGTATAGAGTGGATACTTGATTATAGTAATATTAAAAGGCAAAAAACCAAGTCTCCTGAAGGTTTAGTATTTGATAGAGAGCTAAGTATTAGCGATATAGTATTTACAATTGCACCGCGTATTAATGCTGCTGGCAGAATGGACACCGGTAAGCGCTCTGTGGAATTACTTATTTGTACTAGAATGGATTTGGCAAAAGATATTGCCGAAAATATTAACAAATATAATATTGAACGCAGGAAATTGGACACCGAAACTACCGAAGATGCTATAAATATTATTAAAGGTAATAAGGTTCTGCTAAATGCTAAAAGCACTGTAGTTTATAGTGCAAATTGGCATAAAGGCGTATTGGGAATAGTTGCTTCTCGCCTTACCGAAAGCTTTTATCGTCCTACTATTGTACTAGCCCTTGTAGATGGTATTTATACTGGTTCTGCCCGTTCGGTAAAAGGCTTTGATGTATATGAGGCTATAAATTCTTGTAGCCATTTATTGGATAGCTTTGGTGGTCATAAATATGCTGCAGGGCTATCGTTTAAAGAATCTCAAATTGATGAATTTATTCGACTTTTTGAGAAATATGTTTCCGAAAATATTTCAGAGCTATCTCTACGTCCAGAGATTACTATCGATTCATATCTTAATATTGAAGATATAACTGGTAAATTTTACAATGTATTAAGGCAGTTTGCTCCTTTTGGACCAGGAAATATGTCTCCTGTTTTTATCTCTGATGGATTAGTAGATACAGGTTATGCTAAAGAAGTAGGGAAAAATCATCTTAAAATTCAAGTATGTTATCCGGAAAATAGAATGACCTCTTTTAATGGAATTGGTTTTGGATTAGCTGATAAGCTTCCTATTATAAAGACTAAGCTCCCTTTTGAAATAGCATATGCTATTAACGAAAACGTTTGGAAAGATAGAGTTAGTTTACAATTTATGATTAAAGATATCCGTATTTCTGAACACTAATCCCTAAAGTTAATTATATTGAAAGGTAGAATAATACAATCCACAGGAAGCTGGTATAAAGTTGAAACTCCCGAAAAAGTTTTATACTCATGCAAGCTTCGTGGGCAATTTAAAATTAAAGGGATAAAATCTACAAATCCAATAGCTGTTGGTGATTGGGTAGATTTTAATTGGGAAGAGAAATCTGAAATGGGATGGATCACTAAGATTTATGAACGCAATAATTATATCATAAGAAAATCTGTAAACCTCTCCAAGCGATCTCATATTATAGCTTCAAATATTGATCTTGCACTATTAGTAGTAACGCTAAACCATCCTCGAACAAGTACTGGATTTATCGATAGGTTTCTAATTACCTGCGAGGCATATCATATAAAAGCAAATCTAGTTTTCAATAAAATAGATTTATACACTCCTGAAGAAATCAAAGAAATAGACAATCTCATAAATCAATACCAATCTATTGGTTATAGATGCTCTAAAACCTCTGCCAAAACGCTAAGCGGACTAGATACTTTAAGAGATATTATGAAAGATAAGGTTTGTTTAGTTTCGGGTCATTCAGGAGTAGGTAAATCTGCTTTAATAAATTCCCTCGACCCATCAAAAGATATTCGCATAGGAGATATTTCTGATGTGCATAATAAAGGAAAACATACTACAACTTTCGCTCAAATGCATTCAATAGGTTATGGTACTTATATAATAGATAGCCCTGGAATAAAAGAATTTGGACTTTTTGATTTTAAGAAAGAAGAGTTAAGTTCATATTTTCCTGAAATGATTGAAATATCAAACGAATGCAAATATTCAAACTGTACTCATGTTCATGAACCACAATGTGCAGTAAAAGAAGCTGTAGAATTAGGCTATATTTCTCCAGATAGATATTTGAACTACCTAAATATGCTTGAAGGCAAAGAAATGAATGAGAAGGATTATTCTTAATAACTA
>JAOZSY010000192.1:3611-5162 GCA_029939445.1 Bacteroidales bacterium | reverse complement strand
AATCATTTCTGGAGAATATGTCAAAATAGGCATAGCTGCATTTATAGCATTTCGCTCATAAATAGAGCCATAACTTTCTGCCAATATGCAAGAATTATTCAGTGCCTTAAAGCAATCTACGGCCTGTTGGCGGGAGCTTCCTGCACCAAAATTCTTTCCAGTAATAATAATATCATTATCCTGAGTTTCTTTGGCATAATTCTCAAATCCTTCAAGATTATCAAAGGCATATTGTCCCATTTCGTTAATGTCGGTAATGGAAAGATATCTATTATGAAAAATCATATCCGTATCAATATCATCAACCATAATTAACCAAGCACGACCCTCAACAATAAGAGCTTTCTCGGCTCCTTTTTCAACGGTTTTATCTGCAGCCTTAAGCTTTAGCCCTTTATTTTCGAACTCCACTGGCACATCATTCTCAATCATCTCGTCGGTAATATATCCTGCAATTGCCGACATAGCAACCGTAGCTGGAGATGCTAAATATACTTCTCCCTTTCCTTGCTTACCTCTAAAGTTTCTATTTCCTGTAGAAATAGTAATTTCCTCAGGTCCATTTTGTCCAACTTGCCCAGCTGCGCATCCTGCACATCCCGCATTTGAAACCAATGCTCCAGCATCCTTAAAAATCTTTATTAGTCCTTCATCAAGGCATTGTTGCCAAATTTCGTCAGTGGAAGGTACAATCTTTAAAACTACTCCATTGGGCACTTTTTGTCCCTTCAGAATTTCGCCAGTAATGCGCATATCTTCCATACGTCCGTTGGTACAACTACCTATAAAAGCAGAATCAATTTTTGTACGCTTTACACTCTCTAAGGTAGTATCGTCGTGAGGATGACCAGGCATTGCTACCATTGGTACAAACTTATTCATATCCACCTCATACTCTTCAGCATAAACAGCGTCAACATCTGCAAATATCTTCTTCGATTTTTTACCACTTAATCTCTCTAGGTCTCTAAGAATAGTGTCGTTAGGAGTAAAAAGTAAGATTATCGCTCCCATTTCTGTTGCCATCGACGAAATTGTAATTCTCTCATCAAGAGTAAAATTTTCAACATCATCACCATAAATTTCAACAGCTTTACCCAATAATTTATTAGCACCAAAAATATTCAGTAAATTTAAAACAACATCTTTTGCTGCAACATTTACTGGACGTACGCCCGTTAAAGTCAATTTAACCGATTCTGGAACTTTAAACCAAGCATTACCTTTTGCCCAAACGGCGGCAATATCTTGATCTCCCATTCCCTGACCAAAAGCACCAATTGCACCCGTGATATTAGCATGGGAATCGGTACTTACAAATGTGCCTCCAGGTTGTACTAAACCACGTTCAATGGCTTGGTGAGTTCCAATTCCTGTATCAATATCAAAAACCACAATATCGTTCTCTCTAGCAAACATTCGGCAATAATGCTGATTGGCAGCATATTTTTGATCCGATCCGCCGGGGTTGGTATCAAAAGTAAAAAATGTTTTTGAAGGGTCTTTGATAGTAAGGCCGTTGTTAATTAGGTTTTTAACAACATTTGCACC
>JAOZSY010000192.1:0-3511 GCA_029939445.1 Bacteroidales bacterium | reverse complement strand
TAAAATTAAGGATAGAGGACTAGGAGAAGGATAGAGTAATTCAAAGATAGAATTCTATTTCCTAGTCCTTTTTCCTTTTCCTAGTCCTTTGTCCTTTGTCCTTTACTTAAGGCGTTCTTTGAATGGAAGAAAAGTCATAAAATCAGCATGATGCACCACATAAGCCTCAGTACTACGCTTAATCATATTTCCCTCGCCAGCATGAGCTGCAATAATATGACTTACCGGAGCAGGAATTCCACATTGCTCAGCAATACTAACACCACTAAAGGGGTGACGTACATATTTTCCATAGCTTCCTTGAATAGCCTTACCATTTTCGTCAAGCTCATATTCCAAAAGCTTACCCACATCGCAAAGTATTGCGCCAGAAATCAACACATCCATATCGCAAGTAAGCTCACCATGATACATATCGTTAATTTTATTACCAGCATCGCGGGCAATATGCACTACGCTACGCTTATGATCCATAAAGGTAACTTTAAGATCAGGCCCCACCAATAATGTGAACGGTATTACATTTAAATCATCGGCTGTAAGAACAGAGCGCTCTAGCGCTAATTCCCATACGTCAGCAGTTTGCTTACGAAGGGTTTCATCTTTTATCCAGCCTATTTCTTCGCCCCAAAGGGCTTTTACGTCATTTGTCATTTTTATAAGTTTTAAAATAAGGATAAAGGACTAGGATAGAGGATAAGGATAAAGGAGTTCGAAGATAGAATCCTTTTCCTAGCCCCTTTTCCTTCTAAAGTTTCTTTGTGGCAGTATTAATACTTGAAATAAAAATAGCAATAAGTTCTGTTGATTCCTTTTTTACTGAAATAACAAATTCCTTATCCTTTACAAGATTTCCTCTCTCTATAATTTTAATGCCAACATGAGTTTCTCTTAGTTCCTTCACACTAATTCTCATTTTGTGAATGTAATCTTTGGTAGAAGAAGCTGATTGAGCCTCACCATAATTTAAAGCAGGAGAAGTACAAGAACGAGTTAATTGACTACTTAAATTATGACCGAGATATGTTTTTGGTAATTTCTCCAATAAAGCATTTACCATCAAAGCAAAATCAATTAATCGGTCTTCCAATAATTCACTTCTACTTTTCATATTCATGTCATTTTAAATGTTAAACTAATTCCTCCTAGTCCTCTATCCTTGTCCTTCTCCTCTATCCTTAATTTTACAGCTTCGCAATAATCGCATCCGCCATTTCCATAGTAGTTGCAGCGCCTTTATTGATTACATCAGGGCGTCCAGTCATTTTCATCATATCATAAGTACGAACTTTGCCTTCCTTAATAACGTCAGCAATAGCCTTACGAATTCTTTCTGAAATTTCTTTCTCATCAATATAATCAAGCATCATACATGCTGACTCTACCATTGCAATAGGATTTACAATACTTGTATCATAATCAGCATACTTAGGTGCCGAACCATGAGTTGGCTCAAATACCGCAATGCCCTCAGCGCTCATTTGTGCAGAACATGCAAAACCAAGTCCTCCAATAAGTCCCGCAAATCCATCACTAATAATATCGCCAAACATATTTCCCGCTACAATTACTCCATAATTTTCAGGGTTTTTAGTAAGCCACATCATTTGTGCATCAATATTTGTATTCCAAAGATCAATATTTGGATAATCGGCAGCTTGCATCTTAAGGGCCATTTTGTACATCATTCCCGAAGTCTCGCGAATTACATTAGGTTTTTCGCAAAGAGTAACTGATGGATAACCATATTCTTTGGCATGCTCAAATGAAGCACGAAGAATTCTTTCAGTAGCATTTTTTGAGAAAATACGTGTAGAAATAGAAATTTCGTCCTTTGGTACATTTCCAAAGTTTTGTTTAAATTTAGGATGGCTCATAAAAGCATCGTAAACCTGCTCATTAGGATTTGACCATTCAACACCGCCATATAATCCTTCAGTATTCTGACGGAAGATTACAGCATCAACTTTTGGCTCCTCAATTCCTCCATCGGCACCACGGCGGATAAAATTTAACGGGTTACCTGTATAACTTTTTGTTGGACGAACACAAATATCAAGGCCAAAGTGCTGACGAAGACCTACAATTGGACTAGAATAAACCAAGCCTTTTTCTTTTAGTTCAGGAGCTAACTCATCAAAAGCCTCATCTTTTGGCTTTGAAGTAATCGCGCCAAAAAGCGCAATCTTATGCTCAGCTAATAAATCAATAGTGCGCTGAGGAAGTGGCTTACCTTCTGATTTCCAGAACTCCCAGCCTATATCACCTTCTACGTAATCTGCCTCAAAACCAGCAGCGTTTAGTACTTTGATAGTTTCATCTAATACTACTTTTCCAATGCCATCACCAGGCATAGCTACAATTGTTCTTTTACTCATGTTGTTTATATTTGTTAAGATTTATTTGCATAATTATATTCTTCAAAAATAGTAATCTATTTTAATTTAACAAAAATAAGTTATTATGTTTTTTTTACCATTTTGGGAAGTAAAAAAACGAAGAATATACCTTTTATAAGACCTTAGCAATTGTTTAATTACTTATTTGTTTATTTGTTTAGATTATTCATTGGGATTATTCAAATATATTTGCACCCTAATTAAATAAGTATTTTTATAAATGGCTGCAAATAGAAAATATGGGTATTTTGCAATAATATCAGCAATGGTATTATGGTCGGTTTCATTTATATGGAGCAAGATAGCTTTAGATACATACAATCCTTTTACGATATTATTTTTCCGAATTTTTATTGCCGCTAGCTCTCTATTTATAATATCCAAAGTTTTCGGATTGCTTCAAAAAATTGAAAAAAAGGATTATAAATACTTTTTACTATTATCTTTTTTTGAGCCCTTTCTTTATTTTATAGGCGAAAACTTTGGGTTGCAACACGTATCGGCAAGTACCGCTTCTATTATAATTTCCACAATACCTCTTTTTCTTCCTTTTATTGGTCTTATGTTTTTTAATGAAAAACTACGACGAAATAATCTATTGGGGATATTTATAAGTTTTATTGGTGTTCTTTTTATTGTTCTCAATCACGATTTATCAATAAGTGGTGAAATAAAAGGATTTGCTTTCCTATTCCTTGCTGTATTTTCGGCGGTAGCTTATACCGCTGTTATCAAAAGAGTTACTTATAAATATAATGCCTTTACTATTGTTGTTTGGCAAAATATTATTGCAAGCATCGCCTTTTTGCCTTTCTTTCTATATTTCGATTTTCACGAGTTTAAAGAAATAGGCATTACTTCTGACTTTTGGTATATTGCTTTATTAGGAATTATTGCTTCAAACTTAGCTTTTCTGTTTTATACCTATGCTTTTAGGTTTTTTAGAGTATCGCAAATTGGAATATTCACAAACCTAATCCCATTACTCACTATTATAATCTCCTTTTTTGTATTTGATGAAATTCCTGATACAAAAAAATATATTGGTGTAATATTAGTAATTCTGGGGCTCTTTATTGCAGAATTTAAAAAGCCAAAATATGATGGAATAA